>NZ_JAVAXX010000340.1:0-6154 GCF_042709275.1 Bacillus sp. LR_5
TGATGCATATTGTACAGCCGATTCGCAGTCTAGAGAAAATCCAAGAAGTCAAACAGTATTTGCTTAACAAAAACAAGCGGGATTATTTTCTGTTTATTTTCGGCATCAACAGCGCGCTCCGTATTTCTGATATTCTGCCGCTGCAAGTGAAGGACGTTCAAAATAAAGATCATTTATGGGCGACTGAAAGCAAAACGAAAAAGAAAAGAAAGATTCTTATTTTAGAATCGCTGAAACAGGAAATATACGAGTATACGAAAGACATGAAGGAAAACGAATATCTTTTTAAATCAGTGCGGACCAGGAAGCCGATTTCCCGCATTCAGGCCTACAGAATTTTAAGAGAGGCCGCTGCAGCGTGCGGACTTGAGGAGATAGGGACGCATACACTCCGGAAAACGTTTGGCTATCATTTTTATCAGCGAACGAAAGACATCGCCGAGCTGCAGAGAATACTGAATCATTCATCACCATCAATTACAATGCGGTATATCGGTATTGATGAAGATACGACAAGAGCCGCATATAAGGTTTTTGGAGGGCTTTAATACAAATCGCTTGAAAATATTGATCATCAGAGCTACTATATAAATACCAAAAGCTCTAGTAGCACAGCGGATAGTGCAGCAGTTTCCTAAACTGCAGGTCGGGAGTTCGAATCTCTCCTAGAGCGTTATATTCACAAAAAGACAACAGGCACTTTTCGCCTGTTGTCTTTCTTTATGCAAACCAAATAAAAAACGCCCGCTTATACCGGGCGTTTTTCTTATATAACTGCGTCAAATTGATTGACTTTCCATTTTTTATTTTCTTTCACAAATGTCACTTTCCGTTTTGCAGAAGGGGATCCGTCTAATGTAGGGACGGTAAATTCGTATGTGATTGTGCTGCCTTTTTTAGAGATCAGTTTAGCAGTTGATTTTTTCCAATTCAAAAGATTGTCTCCGTCACCGATTGGAACAGCAAGTTTTCCTTTTGAAACAGTGAAATGATAATCTTTAAAGCCTTTTTCGATTGCTGTTTTTGTAAAAATAGGAGTTAAATAATTCACCGCTTTTGCTTTAGTGCCTAGATCACTGCACATGTATACATATTGAAGATTTTGATACTCGAATGTGCCTGATGGGCAAACTGCTTTTTTCACCTTCGGATTGTGGCCGCTCATGGTGTTCCAAAAATGTTCTCTAGCGGATAATGCCAACTGTAATGCTTGTTTTTGTGATAAATCGCCTGATGTATTTTTCGCAAATGCATTTGTGCTTAATGACAGAATAAGTGCAATGGTTGTTAGAAATAGAAGACATTTTTTCATTATCGCTCTCTCCTTCAAAATCTCTTTCTCTTATGTTACAAATGTTACAATAATTACGGATAGATTACAATACTTTTGCATAAATTATTTTTTATTCTTTTACTCACAAAAAATACGCCATTACTTGCTAGTTTATTCTTCATAAGCTAAAAAGATGTGTAAAATTAGAAGAATCGGGAAGGGTTTCATAAGTGCAGTGATGAATAATAACATGTTACATATCCTGTTTTTGTCAAAAAATGAGGGCATGTTTAAAAACGATTTCAAATAAAGGAGTCCTTTAATATGGAAACATCACAAGAACCTCTTGTAACTCAAAAGAAAAGCAAACCATCAGTTTGGCGGTCGATGTCACTCTTTTTAGTGCCGCTTCTGCTGAGCAATGTGCTGCAATCAGTCGGCCAGCTAGTCGGGATGATGGCTGTAGGCAGATGGCTCGGTGTTGATGCAGTGGCAGCTGTATCATCCTTTTTCCCGTTATTTTTTCTTTTAATCTCATTTACGATTGGGATCGGTTCAGGAAGTTCGATTCTGATCGGACAAGCTTACGGAGCGAAAAATGAGGAACGGCTAAAGGCTGTTGTCGGGACGACGCTCACGTTTACATTTTTATTAGGCGTTGTGTTAGCCGTCATCGGCAGTATTTTCACCCTGGATATCCTTCGTTTAATGGGCACGCCTGAAAATGTCATTCATGTCAGCGCTAACTATGCACGTATTTTATTTTATGCTATGCCGTTTATGTTTTTATATTTTGCATATACTACCTTTTTGCGCGGAACAGGAGATTCCAAGACACCGTTTTATACGCTGATTGTGAGCACGGTTATCAACATCGCGCTTTTGCCTGTCTTAATCCTTGGCATGTTTGGTTTTCCGAAACTGGGCATATACGGCTCGGCATATGCAACTGTCATTTCTACGATTGCGACTTTTCTCGTGTTAATGGTGTATTTACGAAAGCGAAAACACCCGCTGCAATTTGATAAAACAGTGCGTCGTTATTTGAAAATGGATAAGGAACTGCTGGTTCTCCTGCTGCGTCTTGGGGTCCCAGCAAGCATCAATATGATTCTTGTCTCATTATCAGAGATAGCGGTTATTTCATTCGTCAATCATTACGGCTCTAATGCAACAGCTGCATACGGAGTGGTCAACCAGGTGGCCAGCTATGTACAGATGCCGGCCGTCAGCCTTGGTATTGCGGTTTCTATTTTCGCTGCGCAATCGATCGGAGCAAACGAGTTTGACCGCTTAAAGCAGGTCATTCGCGTTGGGATTTGGCTGAATTATATCATTGGCGGCGTACTGATCATTCTGATCTATGTTTTTTCACATCAGATTTTATCGTTATTTTTAACCGAGCAAGAGACGCTTTACATTGCGCACCGTCTTTTGATGATTACACTGTGGAGCTATTTGCTGTTTGGAAATGCCCAAATTATTTCTGCAACGATGCGGGCAAGCGGAACAGTTTTATGGCCGACCGTCATCAGTATTTTTGCAATCTGGGGAGTAGAGGTGCCTGTCGCTTTCGTCCTTTCTCACTATACAAAGCTTGAAATACTCGGCGTCTGGGTTGGTTATCCAGCTGCGTTTGCCGTTAGCTTGCTGTTGATTTATGGGTATTATCAATTCGTCTGGAAAAAGAAACAAATCACACGTCTCATCCAATAGCCTCCGAATCACACCGTTCATAAGTTTGAACGGTGTTTTTTTATTTGATAGGGGAAAATATAAAATGGAGGAAATATGGTACAGTACATTGAATTCTTATACTAGCAATGAATCAAGGAGAGGTTGAGTAAACATGGCAAACTTTATTGAGAAAATCACGTATTTGGGAACGCCGGCCATCAAAGCGGGCAACGAACATCTAGAAATGATTGTTGTCCCTGAGTGGGGGAGCAACGTCATTTCTCTCGTGGACAAAACAACAAATGTCCAGCTTTTGCGTGAACCGGAAACAGCAGAAAGTTTTCACGACACACCAACATTGTATGGCATTCCAATCCTGTTCCCGCCTAACCGCATAAGTGACGGTACATTCAGTTTCCGGGGCAGAACGTATCATTTTGATATCAACGAGAAGGATAAACACAACCATCTTCACGGGTTTCTTTACCATGAAAAGTGGAATGTCGTGACCACGAAGCAAACTGATGAAGAAGTGATTGTTGAAACAGAAATTGATCTTTCTGAGCTTCCCCATGTGTATAAGCAATTTCCTCACCATGCCGTCGTTCGGATGACATACACGATCAAGGAGAATACCCTATTTAAACATGCGACGGTCATGAACAAAGGAAAGGAAGCGTTTCCTTGGGGAATTGGTTATCATACTACATTTGTGTTTCCGGCAGAAAGCTCGTTATTCTCCCTGACAGCAGATCAGCAATGGGAGTTGGATGAACGCCTGCTGCCGACAGGGAAACTGATGGATGTACCGAATAAAGAAGCTTTGCATGAAGGAATGGATTTGCGCCACAAGCAGCTGGATGATGCCTTTTTATCTTCTTATCAGAAGAGGGGCGGAGAAAACCAGGCAGTCATTTATTATCAGCATGCACATATCAGCATTATTTATAAGGCAGATGAACAGTTTAACCATTGGGTTGTATACAATGCGGACGGAAAACAAGGGTATTTATGCCCTGAACCTTACACATGGGTGACAAACGCCGTGAATCTTGATTTACCTTCATCACTCACTGGTTTACAAGTGCTGGAGCCGGGAGAAGAAACGACAGCTAAAACAAGTATCACCATTGAACTAAATCATCAATAGCCAATGATGAAGCGCAGAGAGGCGGGGAAATGAATGAAAAAAAGCATAAAGCTTTATGTTGCTGTTTTACTGCTTTTCGTCGTTGCTTCGGTGCCTTATATGCATCAGGCTGCGCTTGCCGCTGAAAAACAAGATGCACTTTCCGGGCAGATCGATAAGATTTTAGCTGATCATCCTGCCCTCGAAGGCGCAATGGCCGGCATCACCGTTCGCTCTGCGGAAACAGGTGCTGTTCTATATGAACATTCAGGAGAAACCCGAATGAGGCCTGCCTCTTCTCTAAAGCTTTTGACAGCAGCCGCGGCACTTTCTGTCCTTGGCGAGAACTATTCTTTTACAACCGAGGTCCGGACGGATGGAATACTGAAAGGGAAAAAGCTGAATGGTAACCTTTATTTGAAAGGGAAAGGCGATCCGACACTTTTACCATCTGATTTTGACAAAATGGCTGAGAAATTGAAACATTCCGGCGTAAAAGTAATTAAAGGCAATCTGATCGGTGATGATACGTGGCATGATAACATGCGATTATCACCTGATATGCCTTGGAGCGATGAATACACATATTATGGCGCGCCAATCTCCGCTCTAACAGCGTCTCCAAACGAAGACTATGATGCAGGCACTGTGATTGTTGAAGTCACCCCAAATCAAAAAGAAGGGGAAGAGCCTGCCGTGTCTATCTCTCCGAAAACCGATTATATAACGATAAAGAACGATGCTGAAACGACTGCTGCCGGTTCAGAGAAAGACCTCACAATCGAAAGAGAGCATGGAACAAACACGATTAAAATTGAAGGGAGCGTACCGGTTGACGCAAACAAGACAAAGGAATGGATTTCTGTCTGGGAGCCTGCCGGATATGCCTTAGATTTATTTAAGCAGTCACTAAAAAAACAAGGTATTACTGTGAAAGGGGACATCAAGACGGGTGAAGCACCTAGTTCTTCAGATGTGCTGCTCTCTCATCGCTCAATGCCTTTATCGAAACTTTTTGTGCCGTTCATGAAATTAAGTAATAACGGACATGCCGAAGTGCTCGTAAAAGAGATGGGGAAAGTGAAAAAAGGAGAAGGGAGCTGGGAAAAGGGGCTCGAAGTGTTAAACAGTACGCTTCCGGAATTTGGTGTTGATTCTAAATCACTCGTCTTAAGGGACGGATCAGGAATCTCACATATTGATGCTGTATCCTCAGATCAACTTTCACAGCTGTTATATGACATTCAGGATCAGAGTTGGTTCTCGGCTTATCTAAATTCTTTACCTGTTGCGGGCAATCCTGACAGAATGGTGGGCGGAACGCTGAGAAACCGCATGAAAGACACTCCTGCACAAGGAAAAGTAAGAGCAAAAACCGGATCGCTCAGTACGGTAAGCTCTCTATCGGGGTACGCAGAAACAAAGAGCGGAAAAAAACTTGTTTTCTCTATTCTTCTAAATGGATTGATTGATGAAGAGGATGGAAAAGATATTGAGGATCAAATCGCTGTCATTTTGGCAAATCAATAATAGCGGCAGACCTGTTTTCCAAGAGAAAACAGGTTTTTTTATGTCTGTAATAACGCTTTGTCGAACCTTCCAACAATTAGAAGAATGATGCACAAAAGAAAATTAGTCCGATTAAAAAGTAGTGTATAAGACCTTATGTAAAACAATACTTTTATCACTTTATATCCGGAAATTTGATAAAAAAAGAAACGAAAAATAAAGAAATAATACTATATTCAAAAAAATGTTATAAAAATTTAATGTTTTTTATTGTACTTTAAAAAATATCCGTTAATATAGTGCATATATGGATTATATAGTCATATAATTTCTTTTATTGTCATTTTTCTGCTTTTTTCTACATTTTCTTATCCTCTTATTATGAGAACTGGAGGGAATCCGTTGAGCGAACATACTTATTCTTTAACCCATGCCCAAAGGAGAGTGTGGTTTACCGAACTGCTGGAGCCAGATACCAGCATTTGCAATCTCACAGCCTGTGTGAAATTTAAAGGCAATATTGAGCTTGATACTCTGGAGGGAGCACTGAATCATTCCATCTCCCG
>NZ_JAVAXX010000341.1:0-6130 GCF_042709275.1 Bacillus sp. LR_5
ACAATAGAAAATGTCGTTGACATGTACGAACATATATAATATGGTTACTTTAAAAGCGCTTACATTCATGCTGACTCCTCAGGCAAAAGACAGATCACATATTTGACTGTGGTGCTTTTCATATCCGTATGAAAGGAATGATCAGAGGCATGTCTGAACATCAAGCAGTGATTCAAACAGATATCGTAAAAGGAACCATTAACAAAAATATATACGGTCATTTTGCTGAGCATTTAGGAAGAGGGATTTATGAGGGGATCTGGGTTGGAACGGACTCAGACATCCCCAATATCAACGGGATACGAAAGGACGTGCTGGAGGCGCTCAAACAGCTGCACATTCCTGTCCTCAGGTGGCCGGGCGGGTGTTTTGCGGACGAATACCATTGGGCAAACGGTGTCGGTGACCGTAAGACAATGCTGAACACTCACTGGGGCGGTACAATTGAATCAAATGAATTCGGAACGCATGAATTTATGATGCTTTGCGAGCTGCTTGAATGCGAGCCATATATTTGCGGCAATGTCGGAAGCGGAACCGTTCAGGAAATGTCGGAGTGGATTGAGTATATGACATTTGAAGAAGGCACGCCGATGTCAGACTGGAGAAAGCAAAATGGAAGAGAAGAGCCTTGGAAGCTGAAATATTTCGGCGTGGGCAATGAAAACTGGGGCTGCGGCGGCAACATGCATCCCGAATACTACGCAGATCTGTACCGGCGTTTTCAGACTTATGTCCGCAATTACAGCGGGAATGACATTTATAAAATTGCAGGCGGCGCAAATGTGGATGATTTTAATTGGACGGACGTGCTTATGAAAAAAGCCGCTGGCCTGATGGACGGGTTGAGTCTTCATTATTACACGATTCCGGGGGATTTCTGGAAGGGCAAAGGATCAGCCACAGAATTCACGGAAGATGAATGGTTTATTACGATGAAAAAAGCCAAATACATCGATGAATTGATTCAAAAACACGGCACGATTATGGACCGGTACGATCCGGAGCAGCGGGTCGGACTGATTATTGATGAATGGGGCACGTGGTTTGATCCCGAGCCAGGCACGAATCCCGGTTTCTTATATCAGCAAAACACCATTCGTGATGCACTGGTGGCGGCTTCTCATTTCCACATTTTCCATCAGCATTGCCGCCGGGTGCAAATGGCCAACATCGCCCAAACAGTAAATGTTCTTCAAGCGATGATTTTGACTGAGGGAGAGCGGATGCTTTTGACACCGACGTACCATGTATTCAATATGTTTAAGGTGCACCAGGACGCTTCTCTTTTAGCCACAGAGACAATGTCTGCCGACTATGAATGGAACGGTGAAACGCTTCCGCAAATCAGCATTTCAGCGTCGAAACAAGCTGAAGGCGATATCAATATCACAATTTGCAACATCGATCACCAAAACAAAGCGGAGGCGGAAATCGAGCTGAGGGGCCTACACAAGGCAGCGGACCATTCCGGAGTCATTCTTACGGCAGAAAAAATGAATGCGCATAACACGTTTGACGATCCTCATCATGTCAAACCGGAATCCTTCAGGCAATACACGCTCAGCAAAAACAAACTGAAAGTAAAACTCCCGCCAATGTCAGTCGTCTTACTTACGCTGCGTGCTGATTCTTAATCGCGCAAGAGCGCCGGAGCTTCATGCCGGCGCTCTTTTTCAGGTTTTAAAACAGCTCCGGCAGGGCATGGTAAAGTACATGACAGTGAAGAGGAGATGTGATCTTATGCTTCGTACCATTTTAATGATTATTGGGGCAATTGTAGTGATCGGGGCCATTATCAGATTTGTGTTTTAAAAAAAGAGCATATCCCATTCAACCATATAAAAATGAGTAAACCGGCTGTGATCAGGAAAAAATAATTTGTAAGCATTAAAATAGCGTGAACGAATGGGAGATGCTATACTAAAAATCATCATTTCACATTGGAGGAATTCAATAATGGCTATCGTAAAAGCAACTGATCAATCTTTCTCAGCTGAAACAAGCGAAGGCGTCGTACTGGCAGACTTCTGGGCTCCTTGGTGCGGACCTTGTAAAATGATTGCACCTGTTCTTGAAGAATTGGATCAAGAAATGGGAGACAAACTGAAAATCGTAAAAATCGATGTAGACGAAAACCAAGAAACTGCCGGAAAATACGGTGTTATGAGCATCCCGACTCTTCTTGTGTTAAAAGACGGCGAAGTAGTTGAAACTTCAGTCGGCTTCAAACCAAAAGAAGCGCTTCAAGAGCTTGTAAACAAACATCTTTAATTTTCCGCTGCTTACATGCCAGAGCGATTCCGATTGAGGGATCGCTTTTTTTATTCGCCAATTGTGAACCATAGAGAAAAACAAACGTTCGTGTTAAACTGGAAATAAAGGATTAAACATAAGGAAGGGTAACATATGAACAAACAACTGAAAGAAAAACTCGCCCTCCTTCCTGATCAACCGGGTTGTTATCTCATGAAGGACCGGCAGCAGACTGTGATCTACGTAGGGAAAGCAAAAGTGCTGAAAAACAGAGTGCGCTCCTACTTCACCGGTTCTCACGACGCGAAAACCCAAAGGCTTGTGACGGAAATCGAGGATTTTGAATATATCGTGACGTCCTCCAATCTTGAAGCGCTTATTTTAGAAATGAATCTGATCAAAAAGCATGATCCGAAATACAACGTCATGCTCAAAGACGACAAAACCTATCCTTTCATAAAACTCACCCATGAACGCCACCCAAGGCTGATTGTCACACGCAATGTCAAAAAAGACAAAGGGCGCTATTTCGGGCCGTATCCGAATGTACAGGCAGCAAGGGAAACAAAAAAACTGCTCGACCGTCTGTATCCTCTCAGAAAATGCTCCAAGCTCCCGGACAGAGTGTGCCTTTACTATCATCTGGGCCAATGCCTCGCTCCGTGTGTAAAGGATATTTCCGAAGAGACGAACAGAGAGCTGGTTGAAAGCATTACACGTTTCTTAAGGGGCGGCTATAATGAGGTCAAAAAAGAGCTTGAAGAGAAAATGCATGAAGCTGCTGAGAATCTTGAGTTTGAACGAGCAAAAGAGCTTCGTGACCAAATGGCCCATATTGAATCAACGATGGAAAAACAAAAAATGACGATGAACGATCTAGTCGACCGTGATGTGTTCGCGTACGCGTACGATAAGGGCTGGATGTGCGTGCAGGTCTTTTTCATCCGCCAAGGAAAGCTCATTGAACGCGATGTCAGCATGTTCCCGCTTTATCAGGAAGCAGATGAAGAGTTCCTCACGTTCATCGGGCAGTTCTATTCAAAAAACAACCACTTCCTTCCGAAGGAGATTTTAGTTCCGGACAGCGTAGATCAATCCATGATCGAGCAGCTGCTGGAAACAAACGTTCACCAGCCGAAAAAAGGCCCGAAAAAAGAACTGCTCATGCTTGCCCATAAAAATGCAAAAATCGCATTGAAAGAAAAATTCTCTTTAATCGAACGGGACGAGGAGCGTTCAATCGGGGCAGTGCAGAAACTAGGTGAGGCATTAAATATTTATACGCCGCACAGAATTGAAGCGTTTGATAACTCAAATATACAGGGGACAAACCCGGTTTCCGCGATGATTGTGTTTATCGATGGCAAACCATACAAAAAGGAATACCGCAAATATAAAATCAAAACTGTTACAGGGCCGGATGATTACGGTTCTATGAGAGAGGTTGTCAGAAGACGCTATACGAGAGTGCTTCGTGAGAATCTGCCGCTGCCCGATCTGATTATCATTGACGGAGGAAAAGGGCAGATCAACGCAGCAAGGGATGTCATTGAAAATGAACTCGGCTTGGATATCCCGATCGCCGGTCTAGCGAAAGATGAAAAACACAGAACCTCAAATTTACTGATCGGTGAGCCGCTGGAGGTAGTGTATCTGGAACGAAACAGCCAGGAATTTTACCTCCTGCAGCGCATTCAAGACGAGGTGCACCGTTTTGCAATCAGTTTTCACAGGCAAATCCGCGGAAAAAGCGCGTTTCAATCCGTTTTGGACGACATCCCGGGTATCGGAGAGAAAAGAAAGAAAATGCTGTTAAAGCATTTCGGTTCCGTTAAAAAAATGAAGGAAGCAAGCCTTGAGGACATCAAAAAAGCCGGTGTTCCCACAGCGGCGGCTCAGCTCCTTTACGACAAATTGCAAAAATAATGTTGTCCTTTTAAATAAGATCTGATAAAATGTGAACTAATTTCATAGTTAGATCGTGTTATATGGTGAAGATAGAGGTGCGAACTTCAAGAGTATGCCTTTGGAGAAAGATGGATTCTGTGAAAAAGGCTGAAAGGGGAGCGTCGCCGAAGCAAGTAAAACCCCATCGGTATTATTTGCTGGCCGTGCATTGAATAAATGTAAGGCTGTCAAGAAATCATTTTCTTGGAGGGCTATCTCGTTGTTCATAATCATTTATGATGATTAATTGATAAGCAATGAGAGTATTCCTCTCATTGCTTTTTTTATTGTGGACAAAGCGCTCTTTCTCCTCACCCGCACGAACCAAAATGTAAAGGGTGGTAATACATGGGTCTTATTGTACAAAAATTCGGAGGCACTTCCGTCGGCTCAGTCGAAAAAATTCAAAATGCGGCAAACCGCGCAATTGCAGAAAAACAGAAAGGCCATCAAGTCGTTGTCGTCGTTTCAGCAATGGGAAAATCCACTGACGAATTGGTCAGCCTTGCAAAAGCTATTTCTGACCAGCCGAGCAAACGCGAAATGGATATGCTGCTGGCGACAGGCGAGCAGGTCACGATTTCACTCCTTTCAATGGCATTGCAGGAAAAAGGCTATGACGCTGTGTCTTATACTGGCTGGCAGGCGGGAATCCGTACGGAGGCCATTCACGGAAACGCCAGAATTACAGATATCGACACTTCGGTTTTAGCAGACCAGCTTGAAAAAGGAAAAATTGTCATTGTTGCAGGCTTCCAAGGCATGACAGAGGATTGTGAAATTACGACATTGGGCCGGGGCGGTTCAGATACAACAGCAGTTGCTTTGGCTGCCGCTTTAAAAGCTGATAAATGTGACATATACACAGACGTGCCAGGTGTGTTTACAACCGATCCGCGCTATGTGAAATCAGCGAGAAAACTTGCGGGCATCTCATACGATGAAATGCTTGAGCTTGCCAATTTAGGCGCCGGCGTTCTTCATCCGAGAGCAGTTGAGTTCGCGAAAAATTACCAAGTGCCGTTAGAAGTGCGTTCAAGTACAGAAACCGAAGCGGGAACATTAATTGAGGAGGAATCATCCATGGAACAGAATTTAATTGTCAGAGGCATTGCATTTGAAGATCAAATCACAAGAGTAACCATTTACGGGCTGACTAGCGGCCTGACAACTTTGTCTACTATTTTTACGACACTTGCCAAAAGAAACATAAACGTGGATATCATTATCCAAACGCAGGCCGAGGACAAGACTGGAATTTCCTTCTCTGTCAAAACAGAAGATGCAGACCAAACCGTTGCGGTGCTTGAAGAGTATAAAGACGCGCTGGAATTTGAGAAAATCGAGACAGAAAGCAAATTGGCTAAAGTATCCATTGTTGGATCCGGCATGGTCTCAAATCCCGGTGTAGCGGCTGAAATGTTTGCTGTACTGGCGCAAAAAAACATTTTAATCAAAATGGTCAGCACATCTGAAATCAAAGTGTCAACAGTCGTAAGCGAAAATGACATGGTGAAAGCAGTCGAGTCGCTTCACGATGCATTTGAGCTTTCAAAACACCCTTCAGCTGTGTAATGACAATCAAAAAGGCGGGACTATGCAGTCACCGCCTTTTTGATTACACTGGGTCTTTCATATCCCATTTCACAGTCAGAACCACTTTATCGGCTCTCTTTTTCACTTGTTCATATGATTCGGCAATCTGATCATTCATCAATTGAATTTGTTCAGCGATAAAACCAGCCTCCAGCTGAAAGCAAGGTTCTTTCTGATGTTTAAGCCGGTTGGAAATGATCGGCCCTTCAAGTTCAAATTCAAGCTCCTGTTTTTTAGCGCTTACGTTGGTGAGGGTTCCCCAGCCCGCTTCTTCAAAGAAGGCCGGAAATTCCTCCCATGATTCAAGAGGAAACTTACGGGCGAGATGTTT
>NZ_JAVAXX010000342.1:0-6098 GCF_042709275.1 Bacillus sp. LR_5
TATCCCTTTCATATCAAATAGTTTACATTTTTATAAAATCGCTTCACTTTTCTATTTTGTCAGCAAAAAATCTGTACCACATTAAACTTATGAAACCTGCCGCACCTGTGATTGTAAATATGATATAAGCCCATAGAGGTAAATCCATACACTTTCCCTCCTAAGAATTAAATGAAATTTCTTTCATCTTACATGGAGGTCTTCTTTCTTTTGTTTATCCAGTGTACTACTTAATAATATGTTGATGAATGCAGCTGGGAAATATATAAATCCCACTCCAAGAATGCCTAGTATCGTACTTAAACTTACTATGTAATTCTTTGTCATCGTTTGACTATCAATCAATATTAGAAGTGAAATCAATCCAGCTAAAACACCTATAAACCAAGCATCGCCAACAGCATAAGAATCATCCAGCATCCCTAACCATCGCCCCAATATAGAGCTCCCAATGGCAGTCAAACTGGATAAAAATATGAGTGCTTTCATTTCTTCTCCTCCTTTAAAGCCAATCAAACTGGTAGAAATCGGCCATTGAATTCCCATTATCGAATGGTTATCATTTCTACATTAACATTTTAAAGCTCATTACAATACGATTCAAGCAGAAAAACCCTACATAACATATATATAGGGATTTGATAAAACACAGGCCAACACCCAGCTCTAGTTACTTTAAGACCACTGTGTGATCGGTTCAGTCTTTACGTACCGGGATATTTCACAACAGGCACTTTCTTCTTGCGCAGAGAATCAAGCATGACTGATCCAGCATTCAAGTTGCTTTGCACTAATTCTTTAGGCGTCAATGCCATCCACTGATTGAGTGACACATCTGCATAGCGGTCACTTTTGAACATTTCTAAAAACCATAATGTTTCTGTACCAGTATTTTGTATATAGTGGCCAGCATTAGAAGGCACGTATCCAACGTCGCCTGCTCTATAATCAAATGTGCGGGCAGTCCCATTTCCGATAAATACCGTCATTCGTCCCTGTCCTGTTAGATAATATTGCCACTCATCGCTATTGGGATGCCAATGAAGCTCTCTCATCGCGCCAGGCTCAATCTGAACAAGTGCAGCGGCTATCGTTTTTGAAATTGGGAAGTTAGAAGAATCCACAATTCGTACACTCCCCCCTGGCATTTGAATTGGGGGTTGATTTAACAACTCGTGTTTAAAGGTCATGGGGACTTTTCCATATGGTGACTGAATGTCTTCACTGGCGACTGATCCCGGCACATTCCCTTGGTAGATATAGACTTGCTCAGACGGAAGAGAGTTGAAAGCATTCTCCGGGACACCGAAATTTGCAGACAGAACATCTTTTGGTGTGTGTGCAAGCCAATCTGAAATGGTTAACGTTGAAAACTCAGAAAAGTTCCCATCATCGAAAACGAGCAGAAACTCGCAGTGTTCCAATCCCTGTATGGAATGCGGAATTCCTGCCGGGAAGTACCAAAGGTCGCCGGGACCAACATCAGCAATGAAATTTCGTCCGTCTTGGTCAACAGCGGTGATACGTGCCCGTCCCAAAAGCATATAAGCCCACTCCGCTTGCTTATGCCAATGAAGCTCACGGACACCTCCCGCAGTTAAGCTCATGTTTACACCTGCAATCGCAGTCGAAATCGGAAGCTGTCTTACAGTGATTTCTCTTGACCAGCCGCCATGATCTAATTTCATGGGAGCGTCTGAGAATGAAAATCTCAAGTTAGGAATCATACCCTCATCTGTAACAGGCGGAACAAGTATATTCGGATTTTGAATATCCCGCATCATATTTCGCGGGCCTGCATCAATAGCTCCAGCTCCATCACTTCGAATAGGCTGCGGCACGTTTCTGTCTTCATGATTGATTGGTTGTTGTTCCAACAGCATGCACCTCGTTTTAGAAATGAACAAGATTTTATTTCAGCCTATGCAGAATCTTAGATTGCTGTGCCTAGGAATCCGCAAATAAAAAAGTGACCACCAATGTGATCACAAATACATCAAATAAACTATTTTTTATACCATGGCTTCTTATGTAATTTGATTGCTTCTGTCTGTTTTTTCTGGCCTGTCCTCCACTCCACTTTTACTAATACATCATGACCTATCACTTCATCTTCAGGCATATAATCAAAGGTGGAAATATGGTCCTCCATGCGTCCCCCACCCGGCATTTCATCACCTGTGTACTCTGATAAGTCGTACTCATCTACGTTATCATCTTGATACTTTTCGCCATCTACATACAGAGTAATTCTTTCAACAACAGTCCACTTTTCTTCCTTCTTACTCCCCTGCCAATATAGATTTAGAAAATAATTGGGTCCAATTGAAGTTTTTCCTGATTTTTCAAGGTTAGACATCCACAGTCCGCTTTTCCCGCTGCCCTCATATTTCACTTTGTTTCCTGACACCATTACAAATAATGTGGTGATGCAGATGATCAAGAATCCAGCAATGATCAATAGCCATTTCTTAATATTGTTCTTTTTTCTCATGTTTTTCCCCACTTTCCTAACTTTTTAGTAGGAAAATACGATCAAAATGTTACCGAAAAGAAAATAAGAAAGGGCTAATGATCTAACAGATGACTGTCTAAACTTTTGACTTAAATTAAAGTGCTCTCTAAAGACAAGATTAAAACGTATAACAGCTCTTAAATGCATTTTTTGTTTCATTGAGTCAAGAACCTTAAAATGGCTTTTTATTATTAAAAATCAAGCTAGTGTATTAAGTAACTTTTCAAATTTATTTATACTCATGATCTCGTGAGTCACAAATCTCCCATCAAAAAAAACGCTAAAAGTTGTCCAAATAGCTGGTGACTTTTGTGCCTCTTCTTTCGATGATAACTGAATTGACTGAAATTGAACCCCTTTCTTTTCAGTCAATTCCCGCAAATCATTTATCATGCCCACTGCAAACGGACACTGAGCTGTATAGTATATCGTAATCCCCTTTTCATTGATAGAATCACTTTTCACCAAGCTCTTAAATGCAGGAGAATCTGCAAGGCCATTCCAAGTCAAAGCCATTAATTGAAAATAAGGGGCAGCTTCATCTTGTAGAGTAAACCCCATATGCTCAAAGAAATGCTTATCACTTAAATAGGGCAGTTTTTTCTTGCCTGCGATATGGATAATGCCATCCATGCCGCACGCTTTCGCATCTGCTATACATTTGTCCAACAATCGTTTCGCATGACCGTTATTTTTATATCTGCCAGACACCCACAGACAATTAATGTACATAAAATTAGGCGCATTGATAGGCACCCATGCCTCATTCGCAGGTAGGTATTCAATAAAGACTTTTGCCCGTTCATGTAAGCGATAGAACACCAATCCTTCATCCATTCGAGCTTTGAGCCATCTCTTCTTTTCATTAACTGCATGCTCATATTGTTTCGTGCCTAATGCACAGCAAATATGATTGTCTTCAATATTGTCCTTTGTGATTTCAATGTAGCACATCTCCTCTTTCCCCCCTTTAACATAATTACATGGAATTCAACTTCACACTTTACATGCCTAATAGAATAAATACCCGTTCCAACTTAAATACTTTTTCTTTTCCATTTTGCCAATTAACTGTAAAACCCTTCTTTTATTCAGATATTATCTTGATTCCTATATCACCCATTTCAAATCCAAAGTGTGTTCATCTTTGAGGATTAGATGCACTGCTTATGCTATAAATACAGTACACGAAGTTTTTTATTTGAAGTAATATTTGTTACGGGACAGCAATAGTAAATAAGTGATAAAAGGGGAATTAAACTTGGTGGAAAAATGTTATTCTTGTTTAATTTGCGGATACAAAGGATTAATTCAAAATCCTTTGTATAAAGGCGAGTATCAAAAAACGTTTGACATTTGTCCATGTTGCGGTTTTGAATTTGGCTACAGTGAGGATCATGATGTGAGGTTAGGTTTTATTGTAACTCCTGATCATTTAATTGAGGCTGCATTTCAATTGTATCGCAAACAATGGATTGAGAGCGGGATGGCAATTGCTTAAAATTTGAAGTTTTGTTGAAACAATTGAAAAAACTAAATCTTGACATAGAAAATTTTGAAATTAGCGGTTTTTAATGATGAAACAGGTTGCACTTGTTTAGGTTTCACTGTCATTATCAGTAAAATGTTAAGTTGAAATGCGCAGTCAGTCACAAAGTCTCTATTCGTATTCAATAAAGACTTTGTGATCATCGACAAACATTTCACTCCCATCGGATAAAGTATCCAAAAGGCCTCCTCTGGTTCTTCTCTATAGTCATTAATCACAGTCACTTTGACATTTGACTCAGCTATGATTGGTTTTCCAACAATTTTTCGTTTTTTCCTCAGGCAAAGTAAGAGATCGAATCATCAAAGCCATTCCATCTTTACTGTCTAATTAATGCCATCTTCAGTGAATTTAAAGGTCTGTTTTAAATTGCGTCCTTCTTGCCCCTTCTGTGTCCAAATTATAACAACCTCTAATTCAGAGGCCTTATCTGCCAGCATAAAATGATTGAACTTCAGCGGTGAGCCATCATTTAAACTTTCAGCTAACATTTTAGAATCTTCTTTTGGTTTGACACAATTTTCATAGGGACATCCAAAAAGCGAAAACCTTGTGATTGAATTAGGGTCATTTCTATACAATTGCACATCCACTGTAGCTGCTTTTTCCCCTATATTTTTGACTTCCAAGGAATATACTTGATATTCTCCTTTTTGAGGTCTCGTAAATTCCTTTACATTTTTTGCTTCACTTACTTTTACTGACCACTGTTCTGTTTTTTGTGTAATAGGCAACACCGTAAAAGTCAGGGCATGCGCTTTTGCTTGGCAAAACGTAAATCCAACTGCTGTAAAAACAATTACAGAAAATAATACCCTTTTCACTTCATTTATCCCTCCTTCCTTTCACTGGCCGCTCCTTAAAGAATTGATTTTGAGCAATCCACAAGCTCTCTTAACAAAAACCTTACCTGAGATTTTGTCTTTACTGCTCTGCATTTATTTCTTTCGGTATCCGAGATGGAGCTTTGGGGATTTTTCTTAATTTGCTGTTAATCACATCAGAAGAGTATAGCGTAATAATCATACTTCCCCCATACCTTTTTGCCCGAATTAAGATTGGTTGGTTATATTGGTTTTGAAAGCGAAAGTCAGGACCTCCCCAGCTTACCGTCGCATCCCGTCCGGGCGGTACATATGGTACACTTCTAGTATGAGAATAGCGCTGAACGATCTGCAGTCCTGCACGATCGACTGCATTAAATAGAGTTGAGGACACCTGACAAATTCCTCCTCCTACACCTTCAGACAACTCCCCTTTTACAATAATGGGTGCACTTTTATATCCTTTGTTCCGAGTTCTCATTCCCACAACTTGGTTAAACGAAAACGTCTCATTAGGGAAAACAACGTGATTGTCGATTGCTTTTGCAGAAAGAGAAATATTGTGTGAGCGGCTTTTATTGCTTGAGTTAAAATACGTCACGTACTGACCAAGCTGCTGCGTACTGATGTGAGCTAGCAGCTCGCTGTCAACTTTCGGATAAATGTTCATTTCCGGCACTTCTATCTTGGAGGGACCTTGCCCATAAAAATACGCATAAAACTTTTCCATAAACGCCTGTTGATACAGTTTGTAGCCAACCCTGCCCGGGACGATGCTTCCATGATCGTTAAGGACAGCATTTATCGGCTCACGGTACACTTTCTGATCAAGCTGTTTGATGAATTTACTGTATTTTTCATAGTCAACCATTGGAGTGCCGGGAAGAGGCATTGTAAAGTCTTCACGGTTAACAGTGGCAATCGTCCGTCCTTGCTGTGTGACCGTTAAACTGTCCTGCGGCTCACTCGGCTGAGCCAATAAAAAAAGACCAGTGATCAAAATTTGTATCATAAGTCGGTTTACCTCCCGATCATTAGTATGAACAGCCGCTTATCCTTTGATGTATTTCTTCCCATCGTTTGTTTGAATCTTTGACGTTGATAAAAGCCTTCATAAAAGAGCTTAGCTTTATGTTCACACCGATCCCTGAGATCCCTGAGCTCACTGAGGGACACGGTTCATTCAGTCGGCAAGTTTGAAGTAGTTCAG
>NZ_JAVAXX010000343.1:0-6073 GCF_042709275.1 Bacillus sp. LR_5
CTCCATCTTTGTCGTGTTAACTGGTGTGTTATATCTATTTAAGAGCATGATCAACTTAATATTGCTTACCTTCATTTTCACATTTCTAATGGATCGTTTGGAGCTTGTCGTGCGGCAGTTTGTAAGCCAGTTCTTCCGCGTGAGCCAGCGGGTTGTCATTACGTTTCTTTACATGTTGCTGGCTGTGCTGCTTACAGTCGGGGGCTTTGTGTTTTATCCGGTCGTCGCGGCACAGATCCAGCAGCTGGTAAAGCAGATTAAACATATTGCGTATCATCCTGACAGCATCCCTTTCTTTGATGAGATCACCAGTGTCTTCGGAGATATTAACATCAGTTCATATGTCAAAGAGGGCTTCAATGTAGTGTATACGTATCTGGCCGATATCAGCACATTCGGCTTGCAGGTCGTGATGGCGCTCATTCTTAGCATGTTTTTCTTATTTGAGAAAAAACGGCTTTCTGAATTCATGGCGAAATTTAAAACGAGCAAACTGAGGGTCTTTTATGAGGAAATTGCTTTTTTCGGAAGCAAATTTGCAAGAACGTTCGGCAAGGTGCTCGAGGCTCAATTTATCATTGCGCTCGTCAACTGTATTCTGACGTTTATCGCGCTTTGGATTATGCATTTTCCGCAGCTGTTTGGGCTTTCGATTATGGTGTTCTTCCTTGGATTGATCCCTGTAGCAGGCGTCGTCATTTCCCTGATTCCGCTCAGCATTATCGCCTACAGCACTGGCGGTGGAATGTATGTGCTCTACATTGTTCTTGTCATATTCGCCATTCATGCGATCGAAACCTATTTCTTAAACCCGAAGCTGATGTCGGCGAAAACAGAGCTGCCAATCTTTTTCACCTTCACAGTACTCATTTTCTCTGAACACTTCTTCGGCATTTGGGGTTTAATTATCGGGATTCCGATCTTTGTGTTTCTCCTTGATATTCTGGATGTCACCAACAAGGAAGATAGGTCTAAAGGACCCCGAGAGAATAGCGATAAAAAGTAGTTTAAAATCGAATAATGAGTGTGCCTCGATCTGCCGGCCTGCCTGTTCAGGGCATGGAATTAAGACTCGGAATCGGAGTTTGGCATTGCTTCGCACAGTGGTGAACACAACAGGTGACAATGCCTGTCATCATTACAGAAACTGAAAAGAACAAACAGCCGGAGCAAACGCTCATCATCGGTTTAACCAAACATTTGGAAGCAACAAATGCTATAATACAAACAGTGCCTAATGTTAGGCACTGTTTATTTTTTGTCGAAAAAGGAGGAAGGCTTTATGGCTGAGCCGATTTTACATATTGAAGGCCTCGATAAAAAGATTGGGTCTAAACAGATTTTAAAACAGATCAGCATGGACGTCATGGAGGGTGAAATCATCGGCCTTCTCGGTCCGAATGGTTCCGGAAAAACAACACTCATCCGTATCATCGTCGGGCTGTTGAAACAAAACAGCGGAAGCGTGACAATCAGCGGATTCCAGCATGATACAGAGTTTGAAAAAGCGATGGAAGCGGTTGGAGCGATTGTTGAGAACCCTGAGTTCTATCCGTACCTGACAGGCTGGGAAAACCTCAAGCACTTTGCGAATATGCACAAAAAAATAGCGGATGAACGGCTTGATGAAGTGGTAGAACGTGTCGGGCTGACGTCAGCGATTCATGATAAGGTGAAAACCTATTCTCTTGGGATGCGCCAGCGTCTGGGTATCGCCCAGGCAATTCTTCACCGGCCGAAGCTTCTCATTCTAGATGAACCGACAAACGGCCTCGATCCTGCGGGGATGAAGGATTTTCGCGATCATATTAAGGAACTCGCAGAAATGGAAGGAACAGCTGTCCTGTTCGCCACTCATTTATTGCGCGAGGTTGAAGACTTGTGCGACCGTGTCATCATCATTCAAAAAGGTGAGATCAAAGCGGAAGTCAGCTTACAAGGAACTGATCAAACCACAGAAAAAGCGATTATAGAAGTGCAGCCGCAAGAAAAAGCGCTCAATTGGCTGACAGGCAATCAATATCAAGCTGAGAGCCAAGACGGGACGATTGTAGTTGAGGTGGCAAAAGAAAACATACCGGAGCTGAACCGATCACTTGTCGGACAAGATTTGAATGTATTTTCCATTACGCCTTACACGCAATCACTGGAAGACGAATTTATAAAAGCGACAACAGCTCATCAAGAGGAGGGAGAAGAGCTTGTCTAAATTAATTTGGAATGAACATATGAAACTTTTTAATCGGAAGGTCACTTTGGTTTCTCTTATCCTGATGGCTGTCTTTCAATTCTTCATGGCATTGATCATTAAACGGATTGTCATCAGTGCCGGAACAGATGAAAACTTCATCGGCTATTTATCGTATACACCGAGCCTGAACATTTTGCTGCAGGCTTTAACGATCGTAATTGCAGCAACAATTGTTTCGATGGAATTTGATAAAAAGACGATCAAATTTTTGCTCATTCGTCCGGTTAAACGCCAAAAGGTCTTTTGGTCAAAATTAATCACAGTCGTGATGGTCAGCTTCTATTTGTATCTGGCATACTACATTCTGGCATTATTATTCGGTCTCGTGTTTTTTGGCACATCGGTGACTGCGGAATCAAAGACATTGCTGGTCAACACCTTGGCGCTGATCGGGTCAAACTGGCTTGAAGCTGTAATGATGGGATTATTCGGGCTGCTTTGTTCTTCGCTGTTCCGCAACAGCGCGGTAGCAGTTGTTGTTTCTTTTGTCATTTTATACGGAGCGAGTACACTTGTTCAGCTCATGAAGTTGTTTGAAAACAAGTGGGGCAGCTTTTTGCTTTTTGCGAACACTGACTTTACGCAATACAGAAGCGGAGAGACAGCGTTGTTTTCAGGCATGACGCCATTGTTTTCAATTGGAATTCTCATCATACATGCCATATTCTTCATCGTTGTTGGCTGGTGGTGCTTCTGTAAACGGGATGTTCGGGTCTAAAGGCAAGGAATGACATTTTTGTGAAAAAGCTCACGTAAATCAATATCATTTGATATTTTGGTTTATACTAAAGGTACTGACGGAGGTGTCTCGATTGAGGAACTTTATTACCGCTTTACCGATCGTATTGCTGCTTGGATTCTCATTTGTGTCATTCATGTTTCAGTTTGAACATCTTGTTTATTTCAGGCTCGCGCTTGGGTTGTTTTCTCTCGTGGGACTGTACATGATATATAAAATGAAGACGGGCATCCGCTATTTTATCATCTATCTGTATGCCAGCTGGATTGTGTTGGCCGCAGTGACCGCTTTTGAAGAGCCGATTTTCTCAAGCTTTTTCTTTGGCGGCCTGGTGATGACGATGGGTTACCTGACATATATGCTGATTTATCTCGGCATGAAACAAGACCGGGATGCAAATCCTGTGTAATCGCGCTGTTCCCTTGGGGAACGGCGTGTTTTTCTATACTGGACAAAAAGATTAACAGTTGCGGAAAAATGGCAGGAAATCTATAATAAATATTAAATTTATCGGAATTAAAACTTGGGGGGCTGGCGGATGTCATTATTTATACAAAACGATCAACAGCGGCAATGGATGGAGAAAATCGGACGGATTGCGGATGAATTTCAGCAAACAGCTGCTGAAGATGACGAACAGGGACGTTTTCCTGCAGAGAAAATACAAAAACTGCGTGATGCTGGGTATACAGCATTAACATTGCCGGCATCTCATGGCGGAGGGGGCATTTCTGTTTACGATATGCTCCTGTTTCAAGAACGGCTTGCACGGGGAGATGCTCCGACGGCTCTTAGCATCGGCTGGCATTTGAGCGTGATCGGGGAGCTTGGAGAAGGCAACAGCTGGGATGAAGACGTATTTGCATTTGTTGCCAAGGAAGTCCAAAACGGAGCTGTCATTAACAGGGCGGCGACTGAAGCGAAAACCGGAAGCCCGACAAGAGGAGGGCGTCCCGGTACACACGCCGTCAAAAAGGATGGCAAATGGGCAGTGAACGGGAGAAAAACCTTTACGACGATGTCACAAGCTCTGGATTATTTTTTAGTAACCGCATGGATTGAGGACAAACAAACAACAGGCGTGTTTCTCATTCATAAAGATGATCCCGGCTTGTCGATTGAAGAAACGTGGGATATGATGGCGATGCGGGCGACTGGGAGCCATGACCTTGTACTGAACGAAGTCATGCTTGATGAGAATAAGCTGGTGGAACTGCTTCAAGGGCCTCGTGGAGCTAAGCCGAATGGCTGGCTGCTTCACATTCCTGCAATTTATCTTGGTGTGGCTCAAGCTGCTCGTGACTATGCAGTGCAATTTGCATCTGAGTATTCTCCAAACAGCTTGAATGGACCGATCAAGAATGTCCCGGCCGTACAGCAAAGAACAGGCGAAATGGAGCTTGAACTGCTCAATGCCAGACACTTTCTTTTCCATATCGCTCAATTGTATAACGATCCGGAGCGGCGTCCACACTTGACCAGCGAGCTCGGAGCGGCGAAACATATCGTCACAAACGCTGCGCTGTCTGTTGTTGATAAAGCGATGAGAATTGTCGGGGCCAAAAGCCTGGAACGAACCAACCCGCTTCAGCGCTATTACCGTGATGTGCGCGCCGGTCTTCACAACCCGCCGATGGATGACGCCGTGATACACAAGCTGGCGGCTGAAGCGTTTGAGTCATAAAAAAAAGAGCCTTACCGGCTCTTTTTATGTATTGTTTTGCTCTTGCAGATTTTTTTGATGCTTGCGGTCAATTCTGTCATAAATAACGTTCATCAGCTTTGGATTGCCCATAATCGCCTCTTTGTTTTCCTGGATCAGCTGTTGGTAAGTTTTCACTTTACGCTTCGGCATGCTCCGGCGCCCTCCTGACATGTTTGTATTCACTTTCTAACTCCGTCAGCGACAATTCATACAGATGACGCTTTGACTTTTTGTATATACCATTCTGTATTAACAGATGAATGAGCTGTTTTTTTCTGATTTCTGCAGACTGAGGTGTCATTGTGTCACCAACCTCCAATCAAACGATATTGATAATCATTATCAATTAACTTCAGTATACAATGTCCGCAATCGCCTGTAAAGATGAAAAGAGTCCTATTCTTGGCCAATTTACAAACATTCAACAAATCGACAAAAAGTTTCCCGGGCAATAATTTGCTGTCGAAATATTCCGCTTCATTGAACGCACCCTGCTATTTTTCATGTTTTGAACCATACTATGTAATAGAATGGAGGCTGGTATTCAATGGAGCGGACAGAAAATCTGAAAAAGGGAGAAAAAGGGGCGCTCCTCAATATTTTTGCATATGTCATTCTTGCTGTTGTAAAGCTAGTCATCGGGATTCTATATCATTCTGAAGCGCTGAGAGCAGACGGATTAAATAATGGAACAGATATTGTTGCGTCAGTAGCAGTGCTGATAGGATTGCGGATTTCTCAAAGACCGGCTGACAGCGATCATCCATACGGCCATTATCGGGCTGAAACAATTTCGTCTCTTGTTGCGTCTTTTATTATGATGGCAGTCGGCATTGAAGTGTTAATCGGCGGAGGAAAAGCGATTGCGGGTGGCACAACGGAAACGCCAAATCTTATCGCGGCATGGACGGCGTTAGGCAGTGCTGTGTTTATGTATGGCATCTATTTATATAACAAAAGGCTGGCAGCATCCATTAAAAGCTCTGCCCTGATGGCAGCGGCAAAGGACAGCAGGTCAGACGCTTTTGTAAGCGCCGGCGCGTTTATCGGTGTTTTTTCGTCCCAGCTGAAGCTGCCGTGGATTGATCCGGTAACGGCTTTTATCATCGGCATCATCATTTGCAAAACAGCGTGGGATATCTTTAAAGACGCTTCACATTCCTTAACAGACGGCTTCCATTTAAAAGATCTTGAGCCTTACAAACAGACCGTCGGCAGGATCGAAAATGTGCATCGCCTAAAGGATGTGAAAGCGAGGTATTTAGGCAGTACAGTTCATATCGAGATGGTCATTACGGTTGATCCGAAGCTTACAGTAGAAGAAGGCCATGGAGTGGCGGATGAAGTAGAAGACAAAATAAAACATGAACACGATGTC
>NZ_JAVAXX010000344.1:0-6061 GCF_042709275.1 Bacillus sp. LR_5
TGATCAATAAAAAGTTTTATTAGTATTAACTTCTAATAAAAGGACAGGTTTGTCAAGCAATAACATTCTATCTTCGTTGAAAAATTCAAAAAAAGTGGCATTTGCCATCCTCAGCGGGACTTTTGCTCCACAGCCTCGAGGATTTTATCAGCTACCTCTTGAATGGAAAGCGATGTCGTGTCGATTTCAAGAGCGTCTTCTGCTTTACGCAGCGGAGATACTTCGCGCTCTGAATCAAGCTTGTCTCTTCTTGCAATTTCCTCAATTAATGTTTCGAAGTTGACATCAAAGCCTTTTTTCACATTTTCTTCATAACGACGTTTCGCTCTCTCTTCAACAGATGCCAAAAGAAAGATTTTTACTTCTGCATTTGGCAGCACATGCGTCCCGATGTCACGACCATCCATGACGACGCCGCCTTTTTCCCCAAGCTGCTGCTGGCGTTTCACCATCTCTTCTCTGACACTTCTGTGCTTGGCCGCAATTGAAACTTGGTTGCTGATTTCATCTGTTCTGATCGCCTCAGTTACATCGGTGCCGTTTACAAGCACTTTTTGTCCATCTTTTGTTGTAATCAGCTCAATGTCTGTCCGCTTTAGCAGCTCAGCCAGTTTTTCTTCATCTGTCAGATCAACGTTTTCCTGTAAAGCCGCGTACGTGATCGCCCGATACATCGCTCCTGTATCAATATATATGTACGATTTTTTCTCAGCCACAATTTTGGCAACGGTGCTTTTCCCCGCAGCTGCCGGGCCGTCGATTGCAATCGATAATTTCTTTTCCATAATTCCTCTCCTTGCTCTTTTCTCCTCTATGGATTGTATCACGAACTTTATGAAAAAGGGTGAAAAATTGATGAATAATTAATGTTTGAAGGTTTCAATCCTATTGTTTTCCTCCATTTTATCCACCCCTTCATATTGAATCACTTTTGATACGTATGGTTCAATATGCTGATAGTGAAAAAGAAATTGGACACCAAGTAAAATGATGGCCTGAATGAACAATAATTTGATCAGCAGCCGTTCAAATGTTTTCATTGGAGCACCTCCATTACAAATAGTATGGAAGTGTTTGCCGATGTTTATTCCATTCGGGCCTTTCTTCTCTTATTTAACTGGCGCCTGATGCAGTATTGAAGCAAAGCCTGCTGGTCACCTGCTGCAATTTCTGAATACTCTAAAGTCATTTTTCGTTTTTCTGACTTGGGGTCATTAAAGATTCGTCTGACAACTGCTTCTGTTTCTATTTGACGTGTGTGCTCCTCTTCAGGAAGACGGATGATCAGGCGCAATGATTCCCCCGATTGAAAAGAAAGGCCATCAGCTAAAACCACGGCGATGCCGCCTGCACTGATGTTATAAGATAGTGTGCGGATCTCTTCTTCATTTCCCGGCTGAATTTGCACATCTAATACCGCATCAGTTCTTACATATTGGCGGCGCTGGATTCTTTTCATTTTTTCACGTGGAGGCACTTCAAGACAGATCATTTGAAGTTTGTCCTTCACTTTACCTTTTATACGGCTTATAAAGCGATAAGGAACTTCGTCTTTTCCCACAAACTCTACCGTTACTTCCATATCGTTATGTAAAATCACAGTTCGCCCTGTAACTACATCAACAGGATACGCGATCAAAAGTTCATTGTTTTCGATGCTGACCGCCTTGCTTTTTGCCTTTTTCAATTCATTTTCTTCTATATATTCTAAAAGTACATTTTCTCCAATCTCTATCATTGACTTCACTCTTTCGCATTCAATATACTCACGTTTTTATTAAAGCACGTAATGAAAAAAAGGAAAAGACATTTAGTCCTTTCCTCCTGTTTTTTATAGGTCTTTATATATAGGTTCTGCATTTTTTAGTTTTTCAACCTTTTCTTCCGATCCGTCTTTGGCATTGATATACATTCTGAATGTGTCATTTTCAATTGTCCCAAGCATTTCGTAGCATAACACTTCTTGACCTAGTTCATTTGTAATCAAAGCGAGCCTTGTTTCTCTCACTTGTACATTTTTATTTAATTTAGACTTTGCCTCTGCTTCAGTAATTGCAGGCTTAGGTATGGTTCTTTTTCTGTGAGATGTGAGGAAGTCTCTTGCTGAAAAGCCGACAACCTCACCGTCATCCAAGGCCACTTTCATACGAATTGCCTCGGGGTACATCCGGACTTTATTTTCAACAGGAACATATGAAAATACACCGATTTTATCATATTGCGCACTTTCATCAATTTCCAAATCATCTGTTTCAAATCCGTTTTTCTTTAAAAATGCAAGCGCTCGGTTCGATCCGTCATTTAAACTGATTTTCTGATCTTTCACTTCTCTGTTTTGAATCAAGTATACCGGATGCCCGCCCTTCTTCGTAATATCCATATAAATCACTGCTTTATGGTCTGGATCTTTCATGCTGATGCTATATACATCGCGATTTGTTTTTTTTCCGCTCTTTACCACTTTAATTGAATAATTGTCATCTGGGGCAAAGCGCTCAGCAATATGTTTTGCTTCCTGTTCGGAAATTTGTTTTCCCTTCAGATGGCTGAAGCCTTTCTCTTCTTTTTTCGTGCTGGTGAAACTCGGGCCAAGATCAGTGCCAGTGGAGAATGCACCAACATTTTTTTCGACTGTTTTAAAGCTGTTGATAATCGTATTATCACTTTGTTTTTCGTCAGAAGCCAGGGCCATTTCTACGTCCATCCAGCGAAGGTTTTTGCTCATGACAAGGTGCTGAACATGACGCAATTCATTTTGTATATCTTCGGACTGCTGATATAGCTTATTTAGTGATGTATACTCGTTTTTATCAAGCGGCTTTTGGTCCAAATCTCTGACTGACGTTTTATAGCTAAAATCGCCGATCTTTGATAATAGCTCTTCAGTTTTATTAAACGGCATTAATGTAAGCGGCAGCTGACTGACACTGTTATGAGCTTCTGATGTAATCCTCCACACATCGATCAATGCAGGCGACAGTGATTTTTGGCTGTTCATGGCAAGTGTTGTTCCGATTTTATCATGAAGCTGATCCACCTGATAGGTAAGCTCATGAAACGCCCGCTGATAGTTATTTTCAGCATGAAGAAGAACTGCGTCTTTTTCCTGGTGTTCTTTGTATCCCCAGTAGCCTGTACCGACTATTGCAATACCAAGCACGGCGATTAAAATTCCTCTGATCATTTATCACACCTCTTTTTATGCTTTCTCATATCTGCTACTCACAGAAAATGTGTTTACCGATTCTTTTAATCTGTGGACGCCCCCAAATCCACGGACTTGTAGCCGTATCCGGATTAAAGTAGTAAAGTGCTTCCTCTGATGGGTCCCAGCCATTGATGGCATCCAGCACTGCTTCTCGGGCCGTTTCATTCGGCTGCATGTAAATTTGTCCGTCGGCTACTGCTGTGAAGGCAAGCGGCTCAAAAATAACCCCCGCTACTGAATTTGGAAATAACGGGCTGTTCAAACGGTTTAAAATGACTGCTGCAATAGCAACCTGCCCCTCGTACGGCTCGCCCCGGGCTTCGCCATAAACCGCTTGAGCAAGCAGCCTGATATCGTTGTTGGAAAATCCACCAGGCATGTTCGCTGCTACCGCATCCTGTTTTCTTGCTTTTGCTGGTGTATTGTTTTGCTGTTTATTCGCATTCGCTTTAGGCTTCTGCGTTGTTTTTTCCGCAGGCTGTTTCTGCCGTGCTTCTGCTTGTTGTCTTGCCTTTTGTGTTGCTGCTTTTGATGGTTTCGTCTGATACTTTAGCGGAATTTTTCCGTAATGCGTGAATGTATTCCCTTTATTGAGCTGTTCCATGACATATTCACGATAGTATTTTGATTTACATATTAAGGTTTGCTTTGTTTTAGCTCCTACAAGGCCGTCAACCTCTTTTAACCCGAATTGATCCTGAAAATTTCGAACTGCCCAGTACGTCCCCCATCCATAAACCCCGTCAATTTTTCCGTTATAATATCCGTTGTATTGAAGACGCGCCTGAAGCTCGACCACATCATCCCCTGTTGCCCCTCTTTGAATGACCTGATTCGAAAAGGCAGAGATCGTTTCAGTATTAATAAACGTCGTTATTGTAAAGGAAAAAAGGATGAGACATGCCATAATCGATCCTTTGGACTTCATCTTTTCAAGCCTCCTACTGCAAATTTTTAAGTGTAATCGTATTTTCTGTAACGAGGTTATTTTTATACACTCTTTCCTTGTTATCCCTCAGAACATAAAAACTGCACACAAAAAAGCCGCACGGTTGCTGTGCGGCTTCTATACTTGCATCATATTAACGGAACGGGCTTTTTTCGCTTTACGCAAACCAAACCACCATAAAAATACCATAAATGGAAGCATATAATAAATCCAATTGCTAAGCGCTGTTAGGATAAAATCATATGATCCATGCAAAAGGGATGGGACAACTAAAGAAAGAGTAAGCCACTTTACACGCGCCTTATCAGCGGAAAAACGGGCTTTTCCAAGGTAAAATCCCATTATAACGCCAATCAAGGCATGGCATGAAACAGGCAGCAGCGCCCTGACAAACGCATGCTCCACGCCGTGGCCAATTAAATAAAGAATATTTTCGAGGGTTGCAAAACCGAGTGATACACTTGTACCGTACACAATCCCGTCATAATGCTCATCAAAGTGGGCGTGCGGGTAGACACTGATCATCAGTATAAACCATTTTAATGATTCCTCCAAAAACCCCGAAGATAAAAAAGAAACGAAAAAGCTTCCGCCTCCTACATTCTCTTTTTCAAGTACATACTGGATAAACATGATGGGAAATACAAGAACAACCCCGAGAAAAAACGACCGTAGCACCATATGTACAGGTTCATTATCATACTGATCTTTTAAATAAAAATAACTTAATAACGCGATGCCGGGGGCAATTCCTGCAGAGATGATTGCAAACATCAGGCAACCTCTTTCCTTTATATTCCTACGTCTATCCTACCATGTTGTTTAAAATTTTACATCTGTCTGCACTTAAAAAAACAAAAAGAGCATACGAATGCATCATATGCTCCTCATCTTTAATGGTTTTCTCTTTTGGCAATTTCCGCTGCGATATGCCCCCCGTGAAACCTGCCGTTTTCAATAAATATTTCATTTGCATTATTTCCCGCAGCAATAACCCCGGCAATAAAGACACCTTCAACGTTCGTTTCCATCGTTTCTTCGTTGAAATATGGACGCCCTGTTTCTTTATCAATTTCAACACCAATTTTTTCAAGAAATTGATGATCGGGATGATAGCCTGTCATGGCAAATACAAAATCATTTTTAATGGTAATGAGTTCTTTCTCTCCGGAGCGAAACACAACTTCATCCTCGGTGATTTTTTCGACACAAGCGCCAAATTCCATACGGATTGTACCGTTTCTGACGAGGGCTTCAAATTCTGGCAGAATCCACGGCTTAATGCTTGGAGAATACTCATTGCCCCTATATAAAACTGTGACACGCGCCCCAGATTTCACGAGTTCAAGGGCGGCGTCCACGCTTGAATTTTTCCCGCCGATGACAACAACATCTTTATCAAAATACGGGTGGCCTTCTTTAAAATAATGAAATACTTTCGGCAAATCCTCACCGGGTACGCCCATATAGTTTGGATGATCATAATAGCCTGTGGCGATGATACAATATGGCGTCGTGTAGGTCTCTTTTGACGTCTCAATAACGAATGTGTTATTTTGCGTTTTCGTCACTTTACGCACCATTTCAAACGCATTAACACGGATGTTTTTCCGTTTGACGACTTCACGGTAATACGATAAAGCCTGAATTCTGACAGGCTTCCTGTTCTCTGTAATAAATGCCACATCTCCGATTTCGAGCTTTTCACTTGAGCTGAAAAAGGTTTGATGCGTCGGATAATTGTAAATACTGTTAACGACATTGCCTTTTTCGATGACGAGGGCATCAATGCCAATTTGTTTTAGGTGAATGGCAGCAGATAGTCCACAAGGTCCTCCGCCTATAATAATTGCTTTTTCTTGAATCATTTCTGTCAACTCCTGCGATTGGCATTTCACTTCATA
>NZ_JAVAXX010000345.1:0-6047 GCF_042709275.1 Bacillus sp. LR_5
GCTGAACACCAAAAACTTCTGATACTCAGCTTAATTTTTCCCCGTCCATTACTCCGCTCTTCAGCAATTCATCTCTTAACACAGCGTATTCCGGCTCCTTCCAGAACGCGTCAGAAGCCACAAGATTCGCAGCATCCTGCCTTGCCGTTTCAAGCGCTCTGTAATCATGAACCATGTCCGCCACTTTAAATTCCGGCATTCCGCTTTGTTTTTTTCCGAAGAAATCACCGGGACCTCTCAGTTCCAGATCCTTTTCAGACAGCTCGAAACCGTCATTGGTCTCCGACATGATCCTCATCCGTTCTTTCCCTGTTTCTGATTTTGGATCAGCCATCAGAATACAGAAAGATTGATGCTCACCCCGTCCAACACGGCCGCGCAGCTGGTGAAGCTGTGATAGCCCGAAACGGTCGGCGTCATAAATCACCATAATCGTTGCATTCGGAACATTCACGCCAACCTCCACAACAGTAGTTGATACGAGAATTTGACAGTGATTTGCGCTGAATTCTCTCATGACCTGGTCTTTTTCATCGGAATGCAGCTTTCCATGCATAAGGCCGACATTCCATTTTCCCCGAAAAATATCAGAAAGCATATTGTACACGTCAATGGCGTTTTGCACATCAAGCTTGTCTGATTCTTCAATCAGCGGACAGATGATATAAGCCTGCCTGCCTTGCTTTAATTCTTTTTCGACAAATGCCAATATACGATCCAGCATGTCATGTTTTACCCAATAGGTTTCGATTCGCTTTCGTCCTGCCGGCATCTCATCGATGACAGATACATCCATTTCACCGAACACTGTGATCGCTAACGTTCTTGGGATTGGAGTGGCTGTCATAAAGAGAACATCGGGATCCTGCCCTTTGTTCCGAAGCTTTTTGCGCTGCTCAACTCCAAATCTGTGCTGTTCATCTGTAATAACGAGACTCAGCGCCTTAAACTCCACCTCGTCTTGGATTAAAGCGTGGGTTCCTACAAGAATATCAATCTCACCCGCCGCAAGACGCTCAAGCAGTTCTTTTCGCCGCTTCCCTTTAACAGAGCTTGTCAAAAGAGCAACGCTGACGTCCCATTTTTCAAATAGCGAAACGAGCGAATCAGCATGCTGCTCGGCCAGAATTTCTGTCGGCACCATGAGCGCTCCTTGGTATCCGGATAGGATCGCGGCATACAGTGCAATGGCGGCGACTGCCGTTTTTCCTGATCCAACGTCCCCTTGAAGAAGGCGGTTCATTCTGTATGGAGAAGACATGTCTGCTGTTATTTCGCGAAGAACGCGTGACTGGGCGTTTGTGAGGGGAAACGGGAGGCTTTTGATAAATCTCATGAGTTCTTCGTTTGAAAAACGCTGCCGTATCCCTTGTGTCTGCTCTCTTTCCGCCTTTCGGAACGCCTGCATTTTCAACTGAAACAACAAAAATTCTTCATAAACAAACCGCCGTCTGGCAAGCTTTAATGCTTCCCTTGTTTCAGGCTGGTGCATTGCTTTTAACGCTTGATAATAGTCAGGCAGTTTATAGCTTTTTCTTAGCTTTTCCGGAAGAGGATCAGGAAGTGAGTCTGCATATTGGGTCAGCGCCTGCTGAATAAAGCGCCTCATCATTTTGACGGTAACATTTTCTTTCACAGAATACACTGGTTCAATGCTTTTGTCTTCTTGATGCGGCCCGTTTTTCAACTCCTGAACAGAGATGGTTTGGCGGTGCTTGTCCCATTTACCTGAAACCGTCACCACAGAGCCGAGCGAAAGCTTCTTCTTCAAATAAGGCCGGTTAAAACATACGGCTGTGATTAAATAGTGGCCGACCAGAAGCCTGAATGTCAGCCTATTTCGTTTTTTTCCGTAATAGGTAAGAGAAGGCTCTGAATGAACCTTCCCTTCGACGGTAACTCTTTCATCATGCTTCACTTCTTCTAAATCCCTCAGCTCGTAGTCATCATAGCGATAAGGGAAATAATTCAGAAGATCAGAAATGTCATAAATACCGAGTTCGTGTAATGTTTTTTCTGTTTCCGGCCCAATACCCTTAATGTTAGCTATACTAGTTTGCTGATGTTGTTTCACGTGAACCTAGCGCTCCTCCGAAAATTTTTTTCTCTAATTCTCTTCCTGTCGGTGTTGCCGCTAAACCGCCCTGGCCTGTTTCTCTAAGTGCAGTTGGCATCGTTTGGCCTATTTTATACATGGCATCGATAACCTCATCACATGGAATACGGCTTGTAATGCCCGCCAATGCCATATCAGCGGCAATCATTGCATTTGACGCGCCCATCGCATTCCGTTTCACGCAAGGCACCTCAACAAGCCCTGCAACAGGATCGCACACGAGGCCTAGCATATTTTTTAATGTAATGGCCATGGCCTCCGCGCTTTGTTCGGGTGTTCCTCCTGCCATTTCAACAATAGCCGCAGCCGCCATGCCTGAAGCTGATCCAACCTCTGCCTGACATCCTCCGGCGGCGCCGGAAATGCTTGCGTTATTGGCCACGACAAATCCGAAAGCCCCGGCTGTAAACAAAAAGCGGATCATTTGTTCTCTTGTTGGATTCAGCTTTTCTTTTACAGCAAATAACGTACCGGGCACCACACCGGCAGAACCTGCAGTCGGTGTCGCACAGATGGTTCCCATGGCTGCATTTACTTCATTTGTTGCAACGGCTTTCGATACAGCATCTAAAATCAGCGGGCCAGACAGGCTTTTTCCTGATCGAATATAGGCCTGCAATTTAACGGCATCTCCGCCTGTTAAGCCCGTTTGGCTCGTAACTCCCTCGAGTCCTTTCTGAACCGCCGCTTCCATAACAGACAAGTTATGATCCATCTGCTGAAAAATGTCCTCTTTTGTTTTTTCTGTTACTTCCATCTCTTGAGCTATCATCACATCAGAGATCAATATTTGTTTTTCTTTAGTAATCTCAATTAATTCTTTTACATTACGAAACATAACTGGCTCCTCCTGACTCTTTTCGCTAGTCAGCAATCTTTGTCACTTGAATAATATTCGGCAGTTTCGACAGCTCGTCGAGAATGTGGTCGTCAATATTTTGGTCGACCTCTATTGTCATCAGCGCAAGCTGGCCGATATCTTTCCGGGCTACTTCCATATGTCCTACGTTGATAGAAAATTTCGCCAGAACATTGGCAACACCGGCAATTGTGCCAAACTTGTCATTATGAACAACTAATATGGCCGGATGATTTCCTGACAGCCGGAGCTCAAAACCATTCAATTCTGTGATTTCAATCTTTCCTCCGCCAATCGAAATACCCGTCAGTTCAAGCTTACCCTTTTCATCAGAAATGGTGATTTTTGCTGTGTTCGGATGGACCGGGACTGCGTCTTCTACCCGAAACTCTATATCAATTCCTTTAGCTTCTGCAATTTGTATAGCGGTTTTAATCCGTTCATCGAATGTATCAAAATCAAGCAATCCGCCGATAATCGCGACATCTGTGCCGTGGCCCTTATACGTTTCCGCAAACGAGCCGTAAAAAGATACAATGATGCGCTCAGGCTCTCTTCCAAATAAACTTCTGGCCACTCTCCCGATTCTAGCAGCTCCCGCTGTATGAGAGCTGGACGGACCGATCATAACCGGGCCGATAATATCAAAAACGCTTCTGTATTTCATGCTATTCCTCCTTATGAACCAGAGCTTATTAGCGCTTTGCTTCTAGACTAATTGATCAGATATAAAATGGCAAGCGGGCGCGTTACAGCGCTGCCGCACTTAAAAGCAGACATAAGAATAGAAGGGCAAATTGCCCTTCTATTCTGCAGAAACTATATACGAATACAGAGGCTGTTTCCCATTGTGGATCTCAACCTCAATCTCCTCGTACTTTTCACTGAGAAACGCTTCAAGCTGCTCAGCTTCTTCCTGAGACGCATCCTCACCATATAGAATGGTCACGATTTCATCATCTTCTCCGATCATTTCTGACAGCAGCATTTTCGCGGCTGACAGCTGATTTTCAGAAGTGCCGATAATCGTTCCATTCAGAATGCCCATAAAGTCGCCTTTTTTAATATCTTTACCGTCAATATGAGTATCTCTGACTGAGAACGTCACCTGTCCGCTTTTTACTTGCTGAATGGCGCTTAGCATATTGGCCTCGTTCGCTTCAGCTTCTTGATCCGGGTTAAAAGCCAGCAGGGCTGACATCCCTTGCGGAACCGTTTTAGCAGGAATGACAAAAACCTGTTCATCCACTACGCTGGCCGCTTGGTTAGCAGCCATGATAATGTTGGAGTTGTTAGGCAGGATAAATACCGTATCTGCATTTACAGACTTCACGGCATCAACAATATCCTCAGTGCTTGGGTTCATGGTCTGGCCGCCTTCAATCACAACAGAAGCGCCAATGCTTTTGAATAGGTCTGAAATTCCTTCTCCCATCGCCACAGTCACAATGCCATACGGCTGCTTTGCCGGCGGTATTTCGTTGTCTGCAGGTTTGCTTTCTTGACTGATGATAGAGGTATGCTGTTCTCTCATATTTTCTATTTTTATTTTGATCAATTCACCGTAATGCTGGGCGTAGTTTAACACGTTTCCCGGCTCTTCAGCATGAATATGAACCTTCGCCAGCGATTCATCCGCAATCACAAGCAGAGAATCTCCGAACTGGCTGAGGTCTTGCCTGAACGTGCCTTCGTCGAACTCTCTTTTTGTCTGATCAAGCCTAACCATCACTTCGGTACAGAATCCAAATTCAATATCTTCGGTATTCATCATGCTTTGCGCGCTCTTGTGATGCTCTGCGCTGACCATGTCGTCAAGTGACGGAAGAACTGCTTTCTGAGGTACAGTTTCACCTTTTAATGAAGCAAGGAAACCTTCATACACACAGAGCAGGCCTTTGCCCCCGCTATCGACAACTCCTACTTCCTTTAGGACAGGTAGCAATTCAGGGGTGCGGTTTAAAGACGCCTCTGCTTCTTCTGTCACTGCAATCATCAGCGCAGTGATATCGGTTTCTTTTTCTGCTAAGATCATCGCTTTTTTTGCAGCGTCTTTTGCAACTGTTAAAATGGTGCCCTCTACAGGTTTCATGACAGCTTTATACGCCATGTCTACACCTGCTTGCAGCGCAGCGGCAAACTCAAGTGCATTAATTTCTTTTTTCGTTTCAATGCTTTTGCTAAATCCGCGGAACAATTGGGATAGGATAACTCCTGAATTTCCGCGTGCTCCCATGAGCAGCCCTTTAGATAACGCGGAGCCCACCTTCCCGATATCATCCGTATCCATTTGTTCAACTTCTCTTACTCCGGAAGTCATCGACAGGTTCATATTTGTTCCCGTATCACCGTCCGGCACCGGAAACACGTTCAGTGCATCAACTGCACTGGCGTTTTGAGACAGATTCTGCGCTCCCGCAAGAATCATCTCGGCAAAGGTTCTGCCGTCTAATGTTCTGATAGACAATCCTACTCCTCCTAACTACGGGTTCGTCACTCGTACGCCTTGGACATAAATATTGACAGAATCCACTGCCAGTCCGATGGTTTGATTTACTGTGTACTTTACTTTTGTTTGGACATTATGTGCCACTTCAGAAATTTTCGTGCCGTAGCTGACAATGATATACATGTCGATATGTATCTGTTCTCCTTCTTGGCGAACTTGGACACCCCTGCTGAAATTCTCTTTCCGAAGGATTTCAGTCAGTCCGTCTTTAATCTGGTTTTTAGAGGCCATACCGACAATGCCGTAACAGTCAACCGCCGCGCCTCCTGCAACCATCGCGATGACTTCATTAGATATATCAATCTGTCCGTACTTCGTTCTTAATTCAATGGACACACTAGTTCCTCCTTCGAATGCATAGAGTTACAGCTATTCTACTATATGGTTTCCATTATGAAAAGACCAGGCAATAATCGCTGGCCGTACCTCTACATATACTATAGCGCTGCTGTTTCCGCAAGATGTCAAGTGAATTTTCTTGAAAGATGATGAAACAATAGTTGCAAACGTTTTTTAGCTGTGGTAAATTATTTAAAGTATCCATATCGAAAGCATCTAAGATT
>NZ_JAVAXX010000346.1:0-5996 GCF_042709275.1 Bacillus sp. LR_5
TTTTCTCAACATTCAATGTAAAGTGTAAACCACTTTTGATGTTCTGAACAAGAGGCTAACCTCATTAACGCAAGCCAGCCTCCAATGGTTCTTTAGGCTCTTTCTTCAATCGGAACAAATGCTTGTTTATCAGGGCCTGTGTAATCTGCCCGCGGGCGGATCAGTCGATTGTTGTCATACTGCTCAAGAATATGAGCAAGCCAGCCGGACATTCTGCTTATAGCAAAAATCGGTGTGAACAAATCATGGTCAATACCGAGGCTGTGATAAACAGAAGCCGAATAGAAATCAACGTTAGGCGGTAGCTTTTTCTCTGATGTGACGATCTCTTCTACGCGAATCGACATCTCATACCATTTGCTTTCGCCTGTCAGGTTGGTCAGGCGCTTGCTCATTTCTTTCAGATGCTTCGCGCGCGGGTCACCATGCTTATACACGCGGTGGCCGAATCCCATGATTTTTTCTTTCTTTTCAAGTTTGGCGCGGATGTACGGCTCAGCGTTTTCTACTTCACCGATTTCTGTCAGCATCTTCATCACGCCTTCATTTGCACCGCCGTGAAGAGGACCCTTCAGTGCGCCGATTGCGGCAGTAATGCCTGAATAGATATCAGAAAGTGTTGCGACGCAGACCCTTGCTGTGAACGTTGACGCGTTCAGCTCATGGTCAGCATGTAAAATCAGCGCTTTGTTGAAAGCTTCAACCTCAATTGGCGAAGGCTCTTCACCGTTTAATGTGTAGAGAAAATTCTCGGCAATGCCGTAGTCTTCTCTCGGTTCAACAGGTTCAAGGCCTTTGCGGATTCTGGAAAACGCTGCAACCAAGCCAGGCACCTTTGCCTGAAGGCGGATCGCCTTTCTATAGTTGGCTTCCGGGTTCATGGTATCAGCCTCGCTGTCAAGCAGGCCTAGTAATGAAATTGCTGTCCGAAGAGCAGCCATGGGATGAACATTTTCGAGGGAATAAGATTTGAAGTGCTCAATAATTTCTTGCGGAACGACAGCTTCCTTTGCAAGCTGCTGCTTTAACTCATCAAGCTCCTTTTTGTTCGGCAGCCTTAAATGCCAAAGCAAGTAGATGATTTCTTCAAAACTTGCATTCTCTGTTAAATCATCGATATCATACCCCACATATGTAAGGGTATCGTCAATAATAGAACTAACAGATGATGTTGTTGCTACAACCCCTTCTAGACCGCGTGTCGCTGTCATATATAACATCTCCTTTTCAATAAATTTCCCCTTTAAGAGTGTTGTAAAAACATGAGGCTTACTTAAAAAGCATGATGCAAGTATTTCTCTCCCCCTAAAAGAAAATGCTTACATTTTACTGCCTGCTTCTACTGAAACCCTTTGCTTATGAAAGAACATAACAAATTCTTATAAGCTTATTTAAGTTTAAGCCTATTCTCATTATAAACAATAATCAGACATTTGTTAAATGTTTACCTATAATTTTTTTTTTTCGTTCTGTGTTTTCCCCGAAAAAACGCCTTTATTTGCGGGTTTTTGCATATAAAAAAAAGCGGCCTGAGAGCCGCTTTTTTTATGAAGTGAACAGTTTTACGATCTGCATGGCTAAATAAGCAATCCCCGCTCCGATCAGCGGTCCCACCGCAACTCCGCCAAAAAGCGCGACTGCAAGAATGGTCCCGATCACAAGAGCAGTTGTAATATGCGGGTCATTTTCCAGCAAGGTCAGGCCGTTTTTGGCAATCAGCGCCACTGCAATTCCTGCTCCCAAGGCGATCCAAGCATAGGAAGACCGTACTGCTTCTCCAAGCTGCTTAAATCCGATTTCTCCCGTGGCAATCGGAACAAGAACAGCGATCGTGATAATGGTCACTCCCCAGTTAATGCCTTTTGACTGGATGGTTGGAAATAATTTCTGGTCAAGTCCAACGATTTTGATGATCAAAAGGACGGATACAGCAAAGAGCAATGATTGGTTTTTTGCGATAAGTGCAATAGCCAAGAGTATAATTAAAAATAAATTCGCTTGTGTAAACACATGCCATCCCTCCTTAAAGATGAATGTATTCATATTCAGCCGGAGCGTGAATACATATAAAAAATAGGACATGCTGACGAGAGGAGGACCGATTTCGTGAATCAATCTTATATCACTATTTTATTCAGAACCCTCTTTGTCATATCAGTTACCGCAGGATCGATAGCTGCGGCCTATTATTCGTTTCCGTTAACTTATCCGTTCCTAATCGCCCTTATTCTCTCATCAGTGATTCATCCTGTTGTTGACTATTTGGACAAAGTGACAGGATTCCCCCGAACGGTAAACGTCCTGGGCGTGCTTGCTTTTTTTCTGCTCGCCGCCTTCGGCGTGCTCACCATTCTTGTAGCGGAAATCGTAACGGGAACAGCCTATCTTGCAAAAACACTGCCACCGCATATCAGCACGTTTATCTCATATTGCGAAAAATTATTTACGACTCATATCCAGCCGCTCTATAACGAACTGACCCTTTTGTTTCAAGAATTGGAGACCAACCAGCAGGCTTCCATCGTTACTCACATCCAGACACTCGGTGATTCCGCCGCTAAAAATGCCGGGCTGCTGCTGTCCCACATTCTAGAAATGATCCCGAGGTTTTTCGCGCTTCTTCCCAATACGGCGGCTGTTCTGATTTTTTCTCTCCTGGCAACATTTTTTATGACAAAGGATTGGCACAAACTGAAAGCGATGCTCGTTTCGATTCTGCCTGATCGGGTTACAGCTAACAGCAAGGCCATAAGCAGCGAATTAAAAAAAGCAATGACCGGTTTTATCAAAGCTCAGGCCGTTCTCGTTTTCATTACGATGGTAATTGTATTTATCGGCCTTTCTCTCTTAAAAGTAGAACATGCTGCAACAATTGCTTTTTTAATCGGGCTTGTTGATCTTCTCCCTTATTTGGGTGCGGGTTCCGTATTTGTGCCGTGGATTTTGTATTTATCGATTACAGGCCAGCTGCCTCAGGCGATCGGAATCGGTGTACTGTACCTCGTCGTTCTGATTCAGCGGCAGCTGACAGAGCCTAAAATACTTAGTAAATCTATCGGGATCGATCCGCTGGCAACGCTCATCGCCCTGTTTGCCGGTTTTAAATTATTCGGGTTTTTAGGATTGATTGCCGGGCCGGCTGTTCTCGTCATCATCCAAGCCTTCATCACAACAGGCGCATTAAAGGAAGTATGGTCCTACATTACTGTTCAACAAAAATAAAACAGCAGCCCATGTTGCATGGCTGCCGTTTTTTATTTGATGATGATCCGCTTGTTCTTCGACATCCCTCTCAGCCATTTGAACAGAATCGGCTTACACCAGCTGCGGGTAAACGGGATAAGCAAACAGGCGCCGGCCAAATCTGATAAAAAGCCCGGAAGCATCAGCAATAGACCGCCAATGAAAATGCACAGGCCGTCAGCAATCGCTTCCCCCGGCATTTTGCCATATTGAAGATCACGCTGAACCTTGTAATATACTTCGATTCCTTGTTTTTTTGCAGCTGCTGCGCCGATAATGCCCGTCAGAATCATTAAAAGGACCGTCGGCAAAATGCCGATCAGCTTGCCTGAAAATAGGAATATGCCGATTTCTATTGCCGGAAATACAATAAAAAGCAAAAATAAAAATCTCATATCCAAGCCCCCCACACGTGTAACACGCCTCTGTTCAACATTAGGCGAGATAAAGAGAAAAGGAAGGGATTCCCCTTCCGTTTTCACCTGTGATTAAAGAACGCTCGCACGGCCTTGGTAGACTGCGCCTCTGGAAGCGTCAACTGTAATTTCCTGGCCTTCTGTCAAAATAGATGTCGCATTTTCAAGGCCAACGATTACCGGAATGCCAAGGCTTAATCCAACTACCGCAGCATGGCTTGTCAAACCGCCTTCTTCTGTAATAAGGGCAGACGCTTTTTCAAGAGATGCAATCATATCACGGTCAGTGCTTTTTGTAACGAGTACCGCACCGTCAGTCATTTTTTGCTCAGCTTCTTTTGCATTTTGTGCAATGACAACCGGACCGAAAGCTGATTTGCGTCCAATGCCTTGGCCTTTAGCGATGATATCGCCGACAGTGTAAACTTTCATTAAGTTCGTAGTGCCAGACTCACCGACAGTGCCTGCTGTAATGACGATTAGATCGCCGTGTTTTACAATTCCGCTGTTCAATGATTTTTGGACAGCATCCTCAAGCATCTCATCCGTTGTGTTCGCATTTTGGCCGCTTTCTGCGAATACGCCTGATACGAGCGCAAGTTTTCTGGAAACAGCATCATTTACAGTAACCGCAACAATCGGCGCCTGTGGACGGTATTTCGCGATCATACGCGCTGTATGGCCACTTTCAGTCGGTGTTACGATCGCAGCAGCATTCAGGTTAATTGCCGTATGTGCGACAGATTGTCCAATTGCGTCTGTAATCGTCATTCCTACTTGATCTCTGCGTTTTGAAAGAATTTCTTTATAATTTAAAGCTTCTTCAGAACGGGACGCGATGTTGTGCATCGTTTGAACCGCCTCAACCGGATAGCTTCCGGCAGCTGTTTCACCAGAAAGCATGATCGCATCTGAGCCGTCGAAGATCGCGTTTGCAACGTCACTTGCTTCCGCACGAGTCGGACGCGGGTTGCGCTGCATGCTGTCAAGCATTTGTGTCGCTGTAATAACAGGTTTTCCTAGCGCGTTGCATTTTTTGATCAGCTCTTTTTGCACGAGCGGCACTTCTTCAGCTGGAATTTCCACACCTAAGTCTCCGCGTGCAACCATTAAGCCGTCAGACACTTCGAGAATAGCATCGATATTGTCAACGCCCTCTTGGTTTTCGATTTTAGGGATGATTTGAATATCCTGAGCGTTGTGCTCTTCAAGAAGCTCACGGATTTCAAGCACGTCCGTAGAACGGCGAATGAAAGATGGCGCGATAAAGTCTACTCCCTGCTCAATACCGAAAACGATGTCTCGTGCATCTTTTTCAGTGATACCCGGAAGATTGACACTGACGCCCGGTACGTTAACACCTTTTTTATTTTTAAGTGTTCCGTTGTTCAATACTTTTGTTTTGATTTCGCGTTTAGCAGCATCTACATCTAGTACCTCAAGGCCGATAAGTCCGTCATCTAACAGAATCGTTGAACCTTTTTCAACGTCGTCAACTAAACCTTCATATGTGACTGAGATTTTATCTGTTGTTCCCACTACCTCGTCCATTGAAACGATAAGCTCTTTGCCTGTTTCGAGCTCAATGCCGCCGTTTTCCATTGTATGTGTGCGGATTTCAGGACCTTTTGTATCAAGCAGGATACCGATGTTTTTGCCAAGCTTTTTGCTTGCTTCGCGGATATTTTTAATTCTTGCACCGTGCTCCTCAAAATCTCCGTGAGAAAAGTTTAATCGAGCCACGTTCATTCCTGACTCCATTAATTTCGTAAGCATTTCAACACTTTCACTTGCCGGACCGATAGTACAAACAATTTTAGTTTTTCTCATTTGGTTCACTTCCTTCTGAAATCTTCAGCCTTCAGCTGACATTAAATAGACAGTTCTTTTGAAAGCTGATACATGTTTTGCTCAACTGTGTGTTTTGTATCCAGTATTTCTATAATATCATGGTCTACAAGCTTATTGTTTTGTATACCTACACAGCGTCCGCCTTTTCCTTCTAGCAGCAGTTCAACAGCATATGCGCCAAGACGGCTTGCCAGCACGCGGTCAGCAGCGCTTGGAGAACCTCCGCGCTGGATATGGCCCAGTACAGATACCCTAGTTTCAAGATTTGTTTCTTCTTCAATGCGTTTCCCGAACTCAACACCGCTGCCTACACCTTCGGCAACGATAATAATACTGTGTTTCTTGCCGCGTTCGTGGCCGCGTTTTAAGCGGGCAATGATTTCGTGCATGTCATAGTCTGCCTCAGGGATTAAGATTGATTCCGCGCCCCCTGCAAGACCGGCCCACAATGCGATATCACCGGCATGGCGGCCCATTACTTCGATC
>NZ_JAVAXX010000347.1:0-5988 GCF_042709275.1 Bacillus sp. LR_5
TTCGAGCCATTCATCGGCACTGCGGCCTTTTGTCTGTATGGAGATTTTGAGTTTTTTGCCTTCCATTCCCAGTCCGATTTGTCTGCCATATTTATTGCCGAGCTCAAACAGCTTCTGACCGTCAATTTCTGCACTTGCTTCTTCAGAAATCGTCAATCTGACCGCATCTTTATCCTGCTTAATCAGCTCAACACGTTCATGTTTCGCATAAACCTTCATTTCCGCAACAGTAAACAAGTATTCGACTTCTTTTGGATAGTTTCCAAACCGGTCGATCATTTCGTCTTGAAGTTCATTCTTCTCTTCGATTGTAGCCACAGACCTGAAGCGTTTATACATATCAATTTTCTGTTTGCCATCTTGAATGTAGGTTTCAGGAATATACGCATCAAGCTCGACATCAATTTCTGTTTCAAACTGCACCGACTTCGCTGTATCTCCTTTACGCTCTTCAATGGCCTCCTTCAGCATTTGTGAATAGAGGTCAAATCCGACCGAATCGATAAAGCCGTGCTGCTGAGCACCAAGAAGATTCCCGGCTCCGCGAATCGTTAAGTCACGCATTGCAATTTTAAAACCGGAACCAAGCTCTGTGAACTCTTTAATAGCCTGTAGCCTTTTTTCAGCCACTTCTGTCAGCACTTTATCCCGGCGGTACGTGAAGTACGCATACGCCACACGGTTAGAACGGCCGACGCGTCCCCGCAGCTGATAAAGCTGAGAAAGACCCATTTTATCTGCGTCAAATACGATCAGCGTATTGACGTTCGGGATGTCTACGCCTGTTTCAATAATGGTTGTGCTGACGAGAACGTCTGATTCTCCTTCAAGGAAATTCAGCATAACGGTTTCTAGTTCGTTTTCTGTCATTTTCCCGTGCGCATAAGCCACCTTCGCGTCAGGGACAAGCATTGAGATCTCATCCGCTTTCCGCTCAATATCCTCTACCCGGTTGTACAAGAAATAGACCTGTCCTCCGCGTGCAAGCTCACGTTCAATCGCCTCTCTGACAAGGGCGCCGTTGTATTCCACAACATATGTCTGGACGGGGAAGCGGTTTTCCGGCGGAGTCTCGATGACTGAAAGATCCCTTACGCCAAGCATAGACATATGAAGCGTACGCGGAATCGGCGTTGCTGTTAATGTTAATACATCAACATTGGCTTTGATCTGCTTGATCTTTTCTTTATGGGTTACACCGAAACGCTGCTCTTCATCAATGATAAGGAGCCCTAAGTCTTTATACACGACATCTTTTGATAGCAGCCGGTGCGTCCCGATAACGATATCAACAGTACCGTTTTTCAATCCTTTGATCGTTTCGTTCGCTTCTTTTCTCGTTCTGAATCTGCTGAGAAGGCCAATATTAATCGGATAGTCCTGGAAGCGCTCAGTAATGGTTTCATAGTGCTGCTGTGCCAAAATCGTTGTTGGAACGAGCAGAGCTACCTGCTTTCCGTCACCGATCGCCTTAAACGCGGCACGTATGGCAACCTCTGTTTTCCCGTAACCTACGTCTCCGCACAGCAAGCGGTCCATCGGACGTTCTCTTTCCATATCCTTTTTGATTTCATGAATGGAACGTAGCTGATCCTCAGTCTCTTGATAAGGGAACGCTGATTCGAATTCACGCTGCATTTCATGGTCAGGAGAAAACGCATAGCCCTTGCTCGCTTCCCTTTCGGCATACAGCTTAATTAAATCATCAGCAATATCCTGAACGGATGTCTCTACTTTTTTCTTGACCCGTTTCCATTCGCTTCCGCCTAATTTATACAGCTTCGGCTCTTTTCCTTCAGATCCGACATATTTTTGCACCTGGTCAATTTGTTCTACAGGGACGTAAAGCTTGTCGCTTCCCTGATAATGAATATTTAAATAGTCTTTATGGATTCCATTGATTTCAAGAGTTTCAATCCCTAAGTACTTTCCGATCCCGTGATTAATATGAACGACATAATCACCGATTTGAAGCTCGGAATAGCTCTTAATGCGCTCAGCATTGGTAAGCTTCTGTTTTCGAGGCTTCTTTTTCACACGGTTTTTGAACAGTTCTTCTTCCGTAATAACAGCAAGCTTCATCAACGGCAGCTCAAATCCCGATTGGAGCTCGCCTTCCATGATATAGACCTGTCCCTGAACAAGCGCTTTTTTGCTGTCTGTCATAGCGGCTTCGATCTCATAATCAGCCAGAACAGATGATAATCTCTGTGTGCGTTCCTTGTTTGCTCCTAAGAATACAACGGTGAAGTTGGATTTTTTAAAGCGCTCCATTTCACCCGCAAGTACGTTCATTTGGCCATGGAAACTCTGCATTTGTCTGCTTGATACATTGACGATATTCTGCGGACTCGTATGGTGTACATGCCGCAAAAATAAAGAATAGTACAGCAGAGGCCGTTTTTGCTCAGCTACTATTTTTTGGAAGCTAAATGACAAACTGATGTCATGCAAAATCTTCCCTTCTTCAAGAAGGTTTGTTATAAACTCCGCTTCTTCTTTTTGAAGCTGCTCTTCCATCTCATGAATCCGGCTGACTTCATCCAAAATCAGAAGTGTGTTTTCAGGTGTATAATCTAGTAAACTAGCAGGCTTTTCATAGAAATATGAGAGATACTTCACCAGCTCCTGATCTGTCTGGCCTTCAGACAAGCGTTCTTTATCGTGAGAAATATTCGCATGAAGAATTTCTTTTTGCTTGTCGACCTTTAATTTTTTCAGGCTTGCGGCAAGACCTTTATCGATTTTCTCCATCGCCCGCGCTTTTTCTTCAGGTCTGATAATTAATTCCTTTGCAGGACCGATATTGATCGAGGTAAGGGTCTCAATTGACCGCTGATCATCTGAGTTAAAGCTGCGGATTGAATCCACTTCGGTGTCAAAAAGTTCAATTCTCACCGGATGCTCTGAAGTCAGCGGGTAAATGTCAATGATTCCTCCGCGAATACTGAATTCCCCAGGTGCTGAAACCATATCAGAACGCTCATATCCTACCTCTACCAGCCGTGATGCAAGCTGGTCGGGTTCGATGTCATGGCCCACTTGAATGAGCATTTGGCTGTTTTTCCAGACCTCTACAGGTGGCAGCATTCTTCTGATTGCAGCTACCGGAGCAACAACAATTGGCGCTTCTCCATTCGTTAATCTATTAATGACATCTAATCGCTGCGCACGCAATTCAGGGCTTGCGACTGCGATTTCTGATGAAATGAGTTCATTGACGGGGTACAAAAGGACAGACCGATCCTCTAGAAGTGAAGTCAGATCATCCGTTACTTTCTGGGCTTGATATAAGTTATGGGTGATTAGAAAGATAGGCTTATTCGTTTCATTAGCCAGGGCAGAAGTAAAAACAGAACGCGCGGAACCCGACAGACCCGCGAGCAGCTGTTCCTTCAGCCCCTCGTGTAAACCGTTGATGATGGATTTAAAATCATCGCTTTCTTTTATAAAGGTTTGAATGTTGTCCATATGGCCCCTCCTCTCTGTTTCCTGTGAGAACAGAAAAACGCTTTGGTCTAGTGTCTACACCAAAGCTTTTTATTGAATAAATGTGTGATGTTCGTGGTACTGCGGATTTCGGTCAAGCGCCTCTTGGCAATCTTCACATATCGTCGAAACATGGACATCTCCATTTTCTTTATAAGAAATCATATCGTTTCTTTCCTCGTTTGTTAAGTGCTGAAATCCAAGTGAGTCAGTCGATACCATGGAAGATTCGAGACTGCCTACTTTCACTCCGCAATGACGACAATAATAATGCAAAGCCATACAAGGGACCTCCTGATGAAAAAGTCATTTTGGTGTAGTATGGACTTTGTTGATTCATTTTATACCTTTGCGTTAAATTCGTTCATGACTTCTAAAAACGGTTTGCTCAGAGAAGCTTCACAAGCCTTCACAGACTTATCGATCGCTCCATCAATGTCGGGTGCCTCCTCCTTGGTGAAGGAGCCTAACACATAATCAACGACCTTCATGCCGTTTACAGGCCTGCCGATTCCGATGCGGATGCGGTCAAACTCGGATGTTCCAAGATGCTGAATCAGTGATTTGATGCCATTGTGCCCTCCGGCGCTTCCTTTCGTTCTTAAACGGATCTTGCCAGTCGGAAGATCGAGGTCATCGTAAATGACTGTCAAGTCTTCGTTATCGACATCATAATAGTCCATTAAAGGCCGCAAACATTCTCCTGATAAATTCATATATGTAAGCGGTTTAACAAGTAGAACCTTTTTGCCGGAAACAAATCCGGTTCCGTATAATCCGTTAAATTTATTTTGGTTCAGCTCAATATTCCATTCCTTTGCAAGCTGATCTATCACCATAAACCCGACATTATGCCGTGTATTTTCATAGTTCTTCCCCGGGTTTCCGAGACCGGCTATCACAAGCATGGCGAATCCTCCCTTAGTCACATAAACTCCCGTCTGCATAAGCGGGTTATAATTCTTCTCATTCTAGCACAAAAGACGTAACCACGGGAGGGTTACGCCTTAAGCTATTATTGTTCTTTGTTTTCACCTTCAGGCTGAGCATCGGCAGATTCCTCTTCATCTATCTCAGCTGCTTCCTGTTGCTGTGGAGGAAGGATAGAAGCCACGACCTCATCTGATTCATGATTAAAGGAGTAGTCACCGCCAGCAGGCAAATCCGCAATAGTCAGTACTTCATTTACATCGAGGTTTGAAATATCAGCCTCAATCGTTTGCGGAATGGCTTTTGGCTTAGCCTTTACAGTGAGTGCATATAGCGGCTGCTGCAACACCCCTCCGTTTTTCACTCCAATGGCTTCTCCAGTCAGGTGAATCGGAACTTCCACCTCAATGTCTTCACTCATATTGACCACTTGAAAGTCAGCATGAGTGATTTCATTTTTCAGCGGGTCCGTTTGCAGATCTGTTACCATGACAGAATGTTTTTCTCCGCTGACATCAAGCGTGATGACTGTATTTTTACCTTCATCCCTCAGCGTTTTGATCAGCTCCACACTGTCTAATGATACAGGTTTGTTTCCCGTGTCTTTCCCATATATGATACCTGGAACATGTCCTGATGTACGGATATTCCGAAGAGACGAACGAGTAAAGTCCGTTCTTTCTTTTGCCGTTAACGTTGCCATATTCAGCACCATCCTATTATCGTTTTATTGTCCTATTACAAACAATACCCATAACGATAAGGATTTAAACCTCAAAAAAATCGGTTTAGCTGAACAGATAGCTGACTGATTGCTGCTCATGAACACGAATAATCGCTTCAGCCAGAAGCGGTCCGACAGAAAGCTGCTTAAACCGTTCAATTTTCTTTTCTTCAGGAAGCTTGATGCTGTTTGTCACAACAAGCTCTTTAATTGTTGAATTATTAATCCGTTCAACAGCTGGGCCTGATAGTACAGGGTGTGTACAGCATGCATATACTTCTTTCGCTCCGTTTTCAACGAGCGCATTAGCAGCAAGTGTAATGGTACCTGCAGTATCGATAATGTCATCGATAAGGATAGCGGTCTTCCCTTCGATATTACCTACAATATTCATGACTTCCGCCACGTTTGGACGCGGACGGCGTTTATCGATAATCGCAATCGGTGCTTTTAGTCGGTCAGCCAGTTTGCGGGCGCGTGTCACACCGCCGTGGTCTGGTGAAACAATGACGATATCTTCAAGGTTTTTGCCTTCAAAATATTCTCCTAAAATCGGTACACCCATTAAGTGGTCAATCGGTATATCAAAGAATCCTTGAATTTGCGGCGCATGCAGGTCAAGTGCAATCACACGAGTTGCACCGGCTGTTTCAAGCAGGTTAGCAAAAAGTTTTGCTGTGATTGGCTCACGGGATCTTGCTTTTCTGTCTTGACGTGCATAACCGTAATAAGGAATCACAATGTTAATCGTTTTTGCTGAAGCGCGTTTTAACGCATCTACCATAATCAGCAGTTCCATAATATGCTCGTTAACGGGGTCACTTGTAGACTGGATGATATAACAG
>NZ_JAVAXX010000348.1:0-5983 GCF_042709275.1 Bacillus sp. LR_5
TTGTTACATCATCCAGTCTACAAGTGACCCCGTTAACGAGCATATTATGGAACTGCTGATTATGGTAGATGCGTTAAAACGCGCTTCTGCAAAAACGATTAACATTGTTATTCCTTATTACGGTTATGCGCGTCAAGACAGAAAAGCAAGATCCCGTGAGCCAATCACAGCTAAACTTTTCGCTAACCTGCTTGAAACAGCCGGTGCGACTCGTGTGATTGCACTTGACCTGCATGCGCCGCAAATTCAAGGATTCTTTGATATACCGATTGACCACTTAATGGGTGTTCCGATTTTAGGAGAATATTTTGAAGGCAAAAATCTTGAAGATATCGTCATTGTTTCACCAGACCATGGCGGTGTGACACGTGCCCGCAAACTGGCTGACCGACTAAAAGCGCCAATTGCGATTATCGATAAACGCCGTCCGCGTCCAAACGTGGCGGAAGTCATGAATATTGTAGGTAACATCGAAGGGAAGACTGCTATCCTCATCGATGACATTATTGATACTGCAGGTACGATTACACTTGCTGCTAATGCGCTCGTTGAAAACGGAGCGAAAGAAGTATATGCATGCTGTACACACCCTGTACTATCAGGCCCTGCGGTTGAACGGATTAATAATTCAACAATTAAAGAGCTTGTTGTGACAAACAGCATCAAGCTTCCTGAAGAAAAGAAAATTGAACGCTTTAAGCAGCTTTCAGTCGGACCGCTTCTGGCCGAAGCAATTATTCGCGTTCATGAGCAGCAATCAGTCAGCTATCTGTTCAGCTAAACCATTTTTCGAGGTTTAAATCCTTATCGTTATGGGTATTGTTTGTAATAGGACAACTAAAACGACAATAGGATGGTGCTGAATATGGCAACTTTAACGGCAAAAGAAAGAACGGACTTTACTCGTTCGTCTCTTCGGAATATCCGTACTTCAGGACATGTTCCAGGTATCATATATGGGAAGGATACGGGTAACAAACCTGTGTCATTAGACAGTGTGGAGCTCATCAAAGCGCTGAGGGACGAAGGCAAAAATGCAGTCATTACGCTTGAGGTCAGCGGAGAAAAGCACTCAGTCATGGTAACAGACCTGCAGACGGACCCGCTGAAAAATGAAATCACTCATGCTGATTTTCAAGTAGTTAATATGAGTGAGGACATTGAAGTGGAAGTTCCGATTCATCTGACCGGAGAAGCCATTGGAGTGAAAAACGGAGGCGTACTGCAGCAGCCGTTATATGCACTTACTGTAAAGGCCAAGCCAAAAGCCATTCCGCAAACGATTGAGGCTGATATTTCAAGCCTTGATGTAAATGAAGTACTGACGATTGCAGATTTGCCTGCTGGCGGTGACTACTCCTTTAATCATGAATCAGATGAGGTTGTGGCTTCAATCCTTCCTCCGCAGCAGCAGGAAGCAGCTGAGGTCGATGAAGAGGAATCTGCCGATGCTCAGCCAGAAGGTGAAAACGAACAATAATAGCTTAAGGCGTAACCCTCCCGCGGTTACGTCTTTTGTGCTAGAATGAGAAGAATTATAGCCCGTTTATGAAGACGGGAGTTATGTGACTAAGGGAGGATTCGCCATGCTTGTGATTGCCGGTCTCGGAAACCCGGGGAAGAACTATGAAAATACACGGCATAATGTCGGATTTATGGTGATAGATCAGCTTGCAAAGGAATGGAATATAGAGCTGAATCAAAATAAATTTAACGGATTATACGGAACCGGATTTGTTTCCGGCAAAAAGGTTCTACTTGTTAAACCGCTTACATATATGAATTTATCAGGAGAATGTTTGCGGCCTTTAATGGACTACTATGATGTCGATAACGAAGATTTGACAGTCATTTACGACGACCTTGACCTTCCTACTGGCAAGATCCGTTTAAGAACGAAAGGAAGCGCCGGAGGGCACAATGGCATCAAATCACTGATCCAGCATCTTGGAACATCCGAGTTTGACCGTATCCGCATCGGAATCGGCCGGCCTGTAAACGGCATGAAGGTCGTTGATTATGTGTTAGGCTCCTTTACCAAGGAGGAGGCACCTGAGATCGAAGAAGCGGTTGATAAATCTGTGAAGGCTTGTGAGGCTTCTTTGAGTAAACCGTTTTTAGAAGTCATGAACGAATTTAACGCAAAGGTATAAAATGTAACAACAAAGTCCATACTACACCAAAATGACTTTTTCATCAGGAGGTCCCTTGTATGGCTTTGCATTATTATTGTCGTCATTGCGGAGTGAAAGTAGGCAGTCTCGAATCTTCAATGGTATCGACAGACTCACTTGGATTTCAGCACTTAACAAATGAGGAAAGAAACGATATGATTTCTTATAAAGAAAATGGAGATGTCCATGTTTTGACGATATGTGAAGACTGCCAAGAGGCGCTTGACCGAAATCCGCATTACCACGAATATCACACATTTATTCAATAAAAAGCTTTGGTGTAGACACTAGACCAAAGCGTTTTTCTGTTCTCACAGGAAACAGAGAGGAGGGGCCATATGGACAACATTCAAACCTTTATAAAAGAAAGCGATGACTTTAAATCCATCATCAACGGTTTACACGAGGGCCTGAAGGAACAGCTGCTCGCGGGTCTGTCGGGTTCCGCGCGTTCTGTTTTTACTTCTGCTCTGGCTAATGAAACGAATAAGCCTATCTTTCTAATCACCCATAACTTATATCAAGCCCAGAAAGTAACAGATGATCTGACTTCACTTCTAGAGGATCGTTCTGTCCTTTTGTACCCCGTCAATGAACTCATTTCATCAGAAATCGCAGTTGCAAGCCCTGAATTGCGGGCGCAGCGATTAGATGTCATTAATAGACTAACGAATGGAGAAGCGCCAATTGTCGTTGCTCCGGTAGCTGCAATCAGAAGAATGCTGCCGCCTGTAGAGGTGTGGAAAAGCAGCCAGATGCTCATTCAAGTAGGCCATGATATCGAACCTGACCAGCTTGCCTCACGGCTGGTAGAGGTAGGGTATGAGCGGTCTGATATGGTTTCTGCGCCCGGGGAATTCAGTATTCGCGGTGGAATCATTGACATTTATCCGTTGACTTCAGAGAATCCGGTGAGAATTGAACTTTTTGACACCGAGGTGGATTCAATCCGCAGCTTTAATTCAGATGATCAGCGGTCAATTGAGACCCTTACCTCGATCAATATCGGTCCCGCGAAGGAATTAATTATCAGACCGGAAGAAAAAGCGCGGGCGATGGAGAAAATCGATAGTGGTCTTGCCGCGAGCTTGAAAAAATTAAAGGCTGACAAACAAAAAGAAATACTTCATGCGAATATTTCTCACGATAAAGAACGCTTGTCTGAAGGCCAGACAGATCAGGAGCTCGTGAAGTATCTCTCATATTTCTATGAAAAGCCTGCTAGTTTACTAGATTATACACCTGATAATACACTTCTGATTTTGGATGAAGTCAGTCGGATTCATGAGATGGAAGAACAGCTTCAAAAAGAAGAAGCGGAGTTTATAACAAATCTTCTTGAGGAAGGGAAGATTTTGCATGACATTCGTTTGTCATTCAGCTTCCAAAAAATAGTGGCTGAGCAAAAACGGCCTCTGCTGTACTACTCTTTATTTTTGCGGCATGTACACCATACGAGCCCGCAAAATATCGTCAATGTGTCAGGCCGGCAAATGCAGAGTTTCCATGGCCAAATGAACGTGCTTGCGGGCGAAATGGAGCGTTTTAAAAAATCAAATTTCACTGTTGTGTTCTTAGGAGCAAACAAGGAACGTACGCAGAAATTGTCATCTGTTTTGGCTGATTATGATATCGAGGCCGCCATGACAGACAGCAAAAAAGCGCTTGTTCAGGGACAGGTCTATATCATGGAAGGCGAGCTCCAATCGGGATTTGAGCTGCCGTTAATGAAGCTTGCCGTTATCACGGAAGAAGAACTGTTCAAAAACCGTGTAAAGAAGAAGCCGCGAAAACAGAAGCTTACCAATGCAGAGCGCATCAAAAGCTATTCTGAGCTTCAAATTGGAGATTATGTCGTTCATATTAATCACGGGATCGGAAAATACCTGGGGATTGAAACTCTTGAAATCAACGGCATTCATAAAGACTATTTAAATATACATTATCAGGGCAGTGACAAGCTTTACGTCCCTGTAGAACAAATTGATCAGGTCCAAAAATATGTTGGCTCCGAAGGAAAAGAGCCAAAGCTGTATAAATTAGGCGGAAGTGAATGGAAGCGGGTCAAGAAAAAAGTAGAGACATCCGTTCAGGATATTGCTGATGACTTAATTAAGCTGTATGCCGAAAGAGAAGCGAGCAAGGGCTATGCGTTTTCTCCTGACCATGAGATGCAGCGTGAATTCGAATCGGCTTTCCCTTATCAAGAGACTGAGGATCAGCTCCGTTCTATTCACGAAATCAAAAAAGACATGGAAAGAGAACGTCCGATGGACCGCTTGCTGTGCGGAGATGTGGGCTACGGTAAAACAGAGGTTGCCATACGTGCCGCGTTTAAGGCGATCGGTGACGGAAAGCAGGTAGCTCTGCTCGTTCCGACAACCATTTTGGCACAGCAGCACTATGAAACCATAAAAGAGCGCTTCCAGGACTATCCGATTAATATCGGCCTTCTCAGCAGGTTCAGAACGAGAAAAGAAGCAAACGAAACAATCAAAGGGCTGAAAAATGGAACGGTTGATATCGTCATCGGGACGCATCGGCTGCTATCAAAGGATGTCGTGTATAAAGACTTAGGGCTCCTCATCATTGATGAAGAGCAGCGTTTCGGTGTAACCCATAAAGAAAAGATCAAGCAAATAAAAGCCAATGTTGATGTATTAACGTTAACAGCAACGCCGATTCCGCGTACGCTGCATATGTCTATGCTTGGCGTAAGGGACCTTTCAGTCATCGAGACTCCGCCGGAAAATCGCTTCCCCGTACAGACGTATGTTGTGGAATATAACGGCGCTCTTGTCAGAGAGGCGATTGAACGTGAGCTTGCACGCGGAGGCCAGGTCTATTTCTTGTACAACCGGGTAGAGGACATTGAGCGGAAAGCGGATGAAATTTCAATGCTAGTCCCTGACGCGAAGGTAGCATATGCGCATGGGAAAATGACAGAAAATGAATTAGAAACCGTTATGCTAAGCTTCCTTGAAGGAGAATCAGACGTTCTCGTCAGCACAACCATTATCGAAACTGGCGTGGACATCCCAAACGTCAATACGCTGATCGTATTTGACGCCGACAAGATGGGACTTTCTCAGCTTTACCAGCTGCGGGGGCGTGTCGGCCGTTCTAACCGTGTGGCGTATGCGTACTTCACGTATCGCCGGGATAAAGTGCTGACAGAAGTGGCTGAAAAAAGGCTGCAGGCTATTAAAGAATTCACAGAGTTAGGTTCCGGTTTTAAAATCGCAATGCGTGACTTAACGATTCGCGGAGCCGGGAATCTTCTTGGTGCCCAGCAGCATGGCTTCATCGATTCGGTCGGATTTGACCTCTATTCACAAATGCTGAAGGAGGCCATTGAGGAGCGTAAAGGAGACACAGCGAAGACAGAGCAGTTTGAAACAGAAATTGATGTCGAGCTTGATGCGTATATTCCGGAAACTTATATTCAAGACGGCAAACAGAAAATTGATATGTATAAACGCTTCAGGTCTGTGGCGACAATCGAAGAGAAGAATGAGCTTCAAGATGAAATGATCGACCGCTTTGGAAACTATCCAAAAGAAGTCGAATACTTGTTTACTGTTGCAGAAATGAAAGTCTATGCGAGACAGGAACGTGTCGAGCTGATTAAGCAGGATAAAGATGCTGTCAGATTGACGATTTCTGAAGAAGCAAGTGCTGAAATTGACGGGCAGAAGCTGTTTGAGCTTGGCAATCAATATGGCAGACAAATCGGACTGGGAATGGAAGGGAAAAAACTCAAAATCTCCATACAGACGAAAGGCCGTAGTGCTGATGAATGGCTCGAC
>NZ_JAVAXX010000349.1:0-5926 GCF_042709275.1 Bacillus sp. LR_5
TAAAACACTTGCTCCAGGAACGAAGTGGCATTGGATCGGTTATTTAGGTATGGTGACGTGCTTTATTCTTCTATCTTTCTACAGTGTCGTAGGCGGATGGATTTTAATTTATATTATAAAAGGCTTCACTGGCGGTTTATCGCAAACATCTGGTTTTGATACGATATTTGCAAGTACCATTTCAAATCCTTATTTGGCTGTAGGAGGCCAGCTGCTCTTTATGGTGGTAACAATTTTAGTTGTTGCAAAAGGGGTAAGCAGCGGAATTGAAAAAGCAAGCCAAGTATTAATGCCGGCGCTTTTTCTATTATTCATCATTTTAATGGTGCGTTCGGTTACACTTGATGGCGCGATGGAAGGAATCAAATTTTTCCTGATGCCTGATTTAACTGCAATTGATGCCAATACCATTTTATATGCAATGGGACAATCCTTTTTCTTATTAAGTGTCGGTGTATCTGTCATGGTAACGTATAGCGCTTATTTAGAGAAACAGGAAAATCTGGTACAGTCCGCTGTATCTGTAACTGTTATGAACATGCTTGTTGCTGTAATGGCCGGAATTGCGATTTTTCCAGCTGTCTTTTCATTCGGCCTCAAACCAGACCAAGGCCCGGTTCTGTTATTTAACGTGCTGCCGACTGTGTTTAATCAAATGCCGTTCGGAATTATCTTTTTATTAGCATTTTTACTTCTATTTTTATTTGCTGCATTGACATCTGCTTTTTCAATGCTGGAAATTTTGGTCGCAGTACTGTCGAAAGGCGATGTCAATAAGAGAAAACGATTCGCTTGGTTAGGCGGAATTGCTATTTTTATTGTCGGTGTGCCGTCTGCATTATCATACGGTGTCTTAAGTGACGTCACTATATTTCATCTGTCTATTTTTGATGCGGCCGACTATCTTGTGAGCAATATTTTAATGCCGTTAGGTGCGTTACTGATTTCGATTTTTGTCCCGCTTAAAATACCGAAACAGGATTTGTTTGACGAGCTGAAAAGCGGTTCCAATCTCAAACGAAAGTGGTTTGCGGTTTGGCTGCTGCTCATTCGATATCTATCTCCTGTTGCCATCATCATCGTGTTTTTGCATGTGGTAGGGATTTTTTAAAACACGGAGCCCCCGAGGAAAGGGGGCTTTTTTTAATAGAGCTTCCAAACGACTTCTTTTGCCTGCTCAAAACGTTTTTCAGCCTCGCGCCAATCCACGACATTCCACCAGTGATCGACATAGCTGGCCCGGTCATTTTTGTATTGCAAATAGTAGGCATGCTCCCATACGTCAAGCGGTAAAAGGGGGATTACATCCCATTGGCTTAAGAGCTGGTGTTTTTCTGCCGTTAAAATCTCCAGCCGTCCTGATCGAGGTGCCCAGACCAGAATGGCCCAGCCGACGCCTTCCACTTTTTTAGCGGCTTGGGTAAAATGTTCTTTAAAAGCGGAATAGCTTCCAAATGAAAGGTCTATCATTTGGAACAATGCCCCTGTAGGACGCCGTTTTCCGTTTGGATGCATAGAAAACCAAAAAATACTGTGCAAATAATGGCCTGCTCCATGGAACGCAAGCTCTCTTTCCCAATGAGTGATTAAGTCATAATTCTTTGTCGCTCTCGCTTTTTTAAGCTCTGATTCTGCTTTGTTCAGGCCATCGACATAGCTTTGATGATGTTTTGTATGATGAAGGACCATAATATCGCGTGAAATATAAGGTTCTAAGGCGGAGTATTTGTAAGGAAGCTTTGGCAGCACGTGTTTCCCTATAGGGACATAAGCGCGTCTTTCACTTGTATCATCTGATTCTGTAATATCCCGATAAAGGGCAGCGGCCTGTTTATACCAATCTTCTTCTGTTGTTTGGTCATCTTCCAGAGCCTCAATCATCTCGTTGATTTGATCTTCAAACTGGTCAAGCTGTCCCCGCTTTTGAATCTGGTCTTTCAGGGCTTCACACCAATTGAACATTTCCGTTTGATAAGATTCACGTTTCATTTGCTGTCTCCTTTTTAATAGAATCTAAATACTTTCCGACAGCCAGCAAAGAGAATACAAATGGATAACTGTGATAGCGAATATAAAATTGCTTCGGCAATCCGATCCCTGCTGGATACGCGAGGCTATCGGCGCTATGCGAATTGCTGTCGGTAAGGTATTGCATGCCTTTCACAACAGACGGGTGTTCGGAATTTTCATATGTGAGCAAAGCGTCTAAAGCCCAGGCCGTTTGTACAATGGTTCCTCTATGAAGCGGTACATATGTTTTGATTTCGGCGCTTTTGCAGGATTCTCCCCAGCTTCCGTCATCATTTTGTATGGATTTGAGCCAACGCAGAGCCTTTTGTATACCGGGATGCTTTCGGTCAACCCCGCATGCATGCATACCAGTAAGAGCAGCCCAAGTGCCGTAAATGTAGCAAACACCCCATCTGCCGTACCATGACCCATTTTGCTCCTGATGTTCGAAAAGCCACTTCACAGCGCGTTGAATATGTTGATGTTTTTTTGTGAAGCCAACTTTCTCGCCTAAAAAGTGCAGTACACGTCCGGTGAGGTCGGCGGTTGAAGGGTCAACTGCAGCGTCCTCGGCGGATTCAAGCGGCAGAAGGCGGATCAGTGGGTGGGTCACGTTTTTTTCGAAAGCAGAAAATCCGCCGTCATTGTTTTGCATCGATAAAAGCCAAGATACCCCCCGCTCCCATGCTGCAGGAGAATGATTGCGGGGAATCGCCTTTAAAACGGCTGCAGTGTCGTCACAGTCAGGGTTATTTGTATTAATGTTTGAAAACCCCCAGCCGCCAGGAACTGAATTTGGATTTTTGACAGACCAATCTGCTGTTTTGGTATGCTGGCGTTCTAGCAAAAAGTCGGCTGCTTTTGTAACAGAGCCATCCGTTTCGGTCACACCATTTTTTTGTAGGGCATAGCTGATTAGAGCTGTATCCCAAACAGTTGAAGTAGAGTTTTCCAGATAAGGAACCCCGTTGCATTTAGTCACCAGTGATTTAATGCCGGTAATCGCCCTCCTGATAACAGGAGAATAGCGTGACACACCAAGTGACAGAAGGCTGTAAACCATATATATGGTTGCGCTCGCATAGCTGTATAATGTTCCATCTTTTTCAATCCGGTCCAGCATATACGTTTTAGCTGTCTGTAGGCCCAGCTGCTGAAAAGCAAATGGTGCATGAAAAACGCGTTTCCAATGTGACAAAATAGACGTGAGATCTCTTTCTTCGAAAGCATCAGACCGAAGCCAAGTGAAAGGATTTTTTGTCATGTGCGGATCGAGATGGTGAAGAGATGAAATATTGCGGTTAATAAGGAAAAATCGCTGATTGAGTGTTACAGCCATAGGAGCAAAATGAATACGGGCATATGAGCTGAACTGATAGAAATGAATCGGCAATGTTGGGGGGAGCGCCATGAGTGATAATGGTAAATACAAAGCAGGCCAAGGATAAAGCCCGTTCGCGGCAAGCATCCATTTTGTCATAAAATGAACATGTCTCAAACCGCCATGTGAGATGATAAATTGTTCAGTTTTCTTCATGTGCGGCTCAGATCTGTGAAAACATCCTGAAGCCAGCATCCCGACATATCCTTGGACGGTAGCCGTTAGATTTCCGCGCGTTTCATCGGGATAGTTGATAAATGTGCCGTCTGGCTGCTGTTTTGCATGAATGCCGGCTGCAAGGGATGATATCAGTTCTTTTTCATTTTCGCCTTCATCTAGTGAGGTAAGGAGCAAAATAAAAAAGGAATTTGTCATGATTGGTCCTTCAAAGCAAAATGTCCATGAACCATCAGCATTTTGCATGTTTCTTAACTCCGTAATGGTTTTCTTTTGAAAACGCCTCACTTTCTCCTGAAGTGTGCCCATCACGCTCAACTCCTTCAGAAGCATATATATTCAGCGTCTTTTACTGCCATTACAGAAAGAAAAAAACTGCTGGCAGGCAGCAGTTTTTTAAACATACATGTTAGTCTTCAAGGTTTATCCATACACTTTTGACTTCTGTGTAATTATCCAAGGCATATGATCCCATTTCTCGTCCGAGTCCTGACTGTTTATAACCGCCAAATGGAGACGCCGCGTCAAACACATTATAGCAGTTGACCCAAACGGTTCCGGCTTGAAGACGGTCCGCGATATAGTGAGCCTGCTTGACGTTCTCTGTCCATAGTCCGGCTGCAAGCCCATATTCTGAATGGTTTGCCCGTTCAATAACTTCATCGACTGTTTCGTACGGAATTGCAGTCAGCACGGGTCCGAAAATTTCTTCTTTTGCGATGGTCATTTCGTCTTCAACATTCGCAAACACAGTCGGTGCGACAAAATATCCTGCTTCAAAAGGACAGCTTCCGCCGGTCACTGCTTTTGCTCCTTCATCTTTTCCTTTTTGAATATAGGAAAGAACGCGCTCATGCTGTTCCTTGCTTACGAGAGGCCCGATTTGAGTATCTTTATGAAGTCCCGCTCCTTGGCGGAGTGACTCAGCATAGGATGCCATTTCATCAACAACTTCATCATATTGGTCTTTATGAATGAAGACACGTGAGCCCGCACAGCAGACTTGACCCTGGTTAAACATCACACCGTTTAAAGCGCCCGGGATGGCTTTTTTCAAATTCGCATCCGGCAGAAGAATATTAGGCGATTTTCCGCCCAGCTCCAATGTCACACGCTTAATGCTTTTCGCTGCGGTGGACATGATTTTCTTTCCGATTTCAGTGGAACCGGTAAAGGCAATTTTATCAACCGCTTCGTGGTTCGTCAGCGCTTCTCCCGCATCATCACCGAATCCTGGGATGATGTTGATTACACCGGCAGGGAAACCGGCTTGGTCAATTAATTCTGCCAAATAAAGAGCTGAAAGCGGTGTTTGTTCAGCCGGTTTGAGGACGATTGTACAGCCTGTTGCAAGTGCCGCGCCCATTTTCCACATCGCCATCAGGAGCGGGAAATTCCATGGAATGATCTGGCCGACGACACCGACAGGCTCATGACGCGTATAATTAAAGTAAGCGCCGGAAACCGGAATCGTCTGTCCTGTTATTTTTGTACACCAGCCGGCGTAATAGCGCATATGCTCAATAGCCAGCGGAATATCTCCATTAGTCGTTTCATTGATCGGTTTCCCATTATCAAGTGTTTCAAGCTGAGCAAGCTCAGTTTTATGCTCTTCCATTAAGTCTGCCAGCTTATACATCAGTCTGCTTCTCGAAGCTGGAGACATTGTTCTCCATTCACCTTGGTCAAAGGCTTTCCGGGCAGCTTTAACCGCTTTGTCCACATCCGCAGCCTGGGCTTCATACAGCGTCATCAAGGTTTCGCCGGTCGCCGGGTTTGGAGTGTCAAAGGTTGCCCCTGAGGCACTCGGAACAAACTTTCCGTCAATATAAAGCTTCTTTGTTCCCTGTAAAAATGTCTCCAGCCTTTTCGTCACTTGCATCGTTAAAGAACTCATCCGTAACAAACCTCCAGTCATTTTTTATGGTCTGTTCTGAGATTCTTGGTGATAGCACATTGATTCCTGGATTGAATAGCAGAAATAAGCTGTGATAGTTGCTTCAAACGTAAGCGTATACAAACATTCTATAATAGGAATCAAGGCAAAATCAATGAATAACCGATATTGCAATTTACAAAAGAAAAAAGCTACAATAAGCTTATAGATAAGAAAAGGAGATTTCATCATGATTCATAAAAATTGGCTTGAAAAAGAAACAATTAAAAAAGTAAAGTGTGTGCAGACAAACGCAAAAAAATATATCGTAAACCGCGTTTTAACGCCGGGAAAAGAATATGAAGTAAAAAATGAAACAGAGGAGTTTCTCTTTGTGGTCGACAATACGAATAAAGTCGGCGGCTATTATAAAGAATAATTAGAAGAGATGTATTGCTTCCTTGATGCTGTCTCTTCATCAG
>NZ_JAVAXX010000035.1:0-37925 GCF_042709275.1 Bacillus sp. LR_5
GAAGGACAGGATCCATCCGTATACAAAGCCCGAATTACTTTAAGTTTTATCTTACCATTACACTATTTGTTTTTCAATAAGATGAGAAGCAGATCGGCATCTCGAATATGCCGGCTGCTGCTCCATCCGCTCCCAAGAATCCAGCGGAGAACTTCGGGTCACGATGAAAAGTCCGGACGAATATGTTCGTATCGCGAAATAACCTATATATATTGTATCATAGCCGCAGCCAGCCAGATATACATAATTTTAGGCCGACATACATTAGTGTTTGCATATCATGTTATTTTATGATGCAATATGCGTTTTTTCGCAAAATATTTTCTTATGAAAGCGGGCTCTCTATTAAATCTTTAACGATTTCTTCAAGCTTCATACCTCTGGACGCTTTGAATAAAATCAAATCGCCTTTTGATGCGTTTTCCTTCACAGCTTGGAGGAGATCTTTTTTCTCAGTGTAATGGCTGACGCGGTCTTTCTCAAAGTGTTTCAGGGCGCCTTCTGCGATAAAAGCTCCCAGTTTTCCGTACGTAAAGACGCGGTCAATTTTATCAGGGCTGATCACAGCGCCGCACTCTTTATGGAACGTTTCTTCAAGATCGCCGAGTTCAAGCATATCACCGAGCACGAGCATTTTTTTGCCGTAGCCTTCGAGGCTTTCTGTCAATTGAATTGCAGCTTTCATAGAAGTCGGGCTCGCATTATAAGCGTCATTGATTATCGAAAGGCCGCTGTCTGTTTTGATGAGTTCAAGTCTCATCCCGGTTACCTTTAGGCCGCTCAGTCCTTTTGCCGCACCCTCAGGCGTGATGCCAAAATAAGCCCCTGCAGCAATCGCTGCCATGGCGTTCATCACATTGTGCTTGCCGAGTATCGGAATAAAAAACGTGTTTTCTATCCCTTTGATTGTAAAATGGGTTCCTTCCTCACTCTGGCTGACATCCTGAAGCTGATAATCATTATGCGCTCCCGTCCCGTACGTTTTCGTCTGGCAGCTGTATGCATTTTGAAGAAGCGGTTCGTCCCCGATATAAATCAGCACTCCGTCTTCTTTAAGCCCGTTAATGATTTCAAGCTTCGCCTCCGCGATGCCCTCTCTAGAGCCGAGGTCTTGCATATGCGATTCGCCGATATTCGTAATCACTGCCGCATCCGGGTTTGCCAGGCGGCTCAAGAGGTCAATTTCTCCTTTGGCGCTCATTCCCATCTCCAATACGGCGATCTCCGTATTTTCAGGCATCGCTAAAACTGTCAGCGGCAAACCGATATGATTATTGAAGTTTCCTCCAGTTTTGTGGACACGGTACTGGGTCCCCAATACGGCGTGAATCATATCTTTTGTTGTCGTTTTGCCATTGCTTCCGGTTACTCCGATGACACGTGTGCCAAGCTCCTGCAAATAGGCTTTTGCAAGCTGCTGAAGTGCGGTAAGGGTATCGTCCACTAAAATGACGGCGTGATTCTCGGGCGGATTTGGTTCTGACCGATCCCAAAGAACAGCCGCTACACCAGCTTCAAAAGCCTGCTCCACAAAAGTGTGGCCGTCAAAACGTTCCCCTTTCAGCGGAATGAAGAGCTGATGTTGTTCCAGTTTTCTTGTATCGGTCGCCACTCCATGAATGACTGTTTGTTCATATTGCGGATTTGTTAGTGTGCCATTAACCATTTCGGCAATGTTTTTTACTGTTCGCTTAATCAAGTAAGGTCCCTCTCTTTCTTTTGTATATACGGGAAAAAACACTGCCCTTTTACCGGCAGTGTCCTTCTTCATTAGAATGTATGCTTAATCAATTGTTTTTCAGCGTGGCGTTCTTTTGCAAGCTCCACAAGCTGTTCAATCAGGTCAGCATATTCCACTCCGGCTTCTTTCCAGAGCAGCGGGAACATGCTGAAAGGTGTAAAGCCAGGCATTGTGTTGACTTCATTGATCAGAACTTCGCCGTCAGCTGTCAGGAAAAAGTCCGCTCTGACGAGTCCTGAACCGTCGATCGCTTTAAATGCTTTGATCGCCATATCACTGATTGTTGCGTATTCCTCATCAGTCACAATCGCCGGAATCATCAGATCAGTATCTCCATCCTCATATTTCGCTTTGTAATCGTAGAAATCCGTCTTCGGTGCGATTTCCCCCACAACAGAGCATTTAGGATCGTCATTTCCAAGAACGCCGATCTCAATCTCGCGGCCGTTAATTCCTTCTTCAACGACGACTTTACGATCATATTGGAAAGCAAGCTCAAACGCTTTTTGCAGTTCTTCACGGTTTCGGCATTTGCTGATTCCGACACTTGAGCCGAGGTTCGCCGGTTTTACAAAGCAAGGATAGCCTAATTCCTGTTCAACCTGCTCACAGCTTTCTTTCGGAGAACGAGTCCAGTCTTTCTTAAGGAAAGCTGCGTATTTAGCCTGAGCAAGGCCGGCCTGAGCAAATAAATGTTTCATGACAACTTTATCCATGCCGGCTGAGGAAGCAAGCACTCCGTTGCCGACATAAGGAATGTTCAACAGTTCGAGCATTCCCTGGATCGTACCGTCTTCTCCGTTCGGTCCGTGGAGGAGCGGGAATACGACGTCGATGGCTTCATTTTGCTGTGACGCTTCCTGCGGAAACATCTCCTGGTTCAAGGCAGCTGGAGAAAAAGCACTGCCTCCTTGCTCAAATTGAAGCATTTTCACATTTGAAACAGGCTCAGTTAAACGGGCGCCTCTTACCCATTCGCCTTTTTCTGTTATATAAATCGGATGTATATCAAACTTCTCAGTATTTAGCGCTTTGATTACAGCCAGAGCCGTCTGCAGGGAAACATTATGTTCTGCCGACTTTCCTCCGTACACTAATCCTAGACTTGTTTTCAATGGATACTCCCCCCACTACAATTCATCTTTACTATCTTATCATTTTCACCGGAAAATGATCTAATTATTTTTGGGCATGCTGATGTTGAATGCATTTGTATGTAATTCCTTTTTATTTTATATTAAAATGGCATTGAAAAGGAGATGTGACATATGAAAAAAATCACGACAAACGAACAATTTAACGAACTGATTCAATCTGATAAAGAAATTATCGTAAAGTTTTATGCTGATTGGTGCCCAGACTGCACGCGCATGAATATGTTCATCGGCGATATTTTGGAAGAGTACAATCAAAACGATTGGTATGAGCTGAATAAGGACGAGCTTCCTGAACTGGCTGAAAAATACCAAGTAATGGGTATTCCTAGCTTACTTATCTTCAAAAACGGTGAAAAAACAGCTCACCTTCACAGCGCCAATGCCAAAACGCCTGAAGAAGTGACTGAATTTTTATCTGAACATATAAGCTAATTCGTTAAACAGCCTTATTTTATGTCGTCAGGCTCTACATGAACATGAACATGAGTCACATCGTGTTCATGTTTTATTTTGTCTTCTACTTCATCCGCCACTCCATGGCCTTCTTCTACTGTAAGCTTCGGATCAACCGTAATGACCATTTCGATATGAACTGTGCTTCCTAGATACCTCGCTTTCACATCTTTTAGTCGATGTACATTCTCGATCCTGCCGACGGTCTGTTTGTAAGGCTCAAGATCTTTTAAATGAAAACCGTCTGTTAAAGAATGTGAAGCGTCTTTAAAGATGTCCCATGCCGTCTTGCAGATGATGATACCGATGATAAAAGCCGTTACCGGATCGATCCACGGCAGCTGCAGCTGGGATGACATCACACCGATAAATGCTCCGACACTTACAAAAGCGTCTGACCTGCTGTCCTTTGCCGCTGCCATCAGGGCAGAGCTTTTAATGGACGCTGCCAGCCTTTTGTTATATAAATAGATGCCATACATAAACACAGCACTGCATAACGCCGTCCATGCAGCGATAAGACTTGGCGTTTCCGTTGTTCCGCTCGCAATCGCTCTTCCTCCGCCGATTAACACCTCAATGCCGACAACCATCATAATAAAAGACGCAACAAGAGACGAAATCGTTTCAGCCCGATAATGGCCATATGGATGATCGCTGTCAGCCGGCCTTTGGGAAATACGCAATCCAATCAGCACAGCTACTGACGCAACAATATCTGTTCCATTATTTAATCCGTCTGCTCTCAGCGCTTCGGAATGATATAAAATCCCGATTACAAGCTTCAAAACAGCAAGGATGACATATGCCAAAATATTGAGGAGCGCTCCTTTTTCTCCTTTTTTCAGATTTTCTGTCCGCTCCATTGAATACCAGCCTCCATTCTATTACATAGTATGGTTCAAAACATAAAAAATAGAGCGGCAACATTCATAAGAGGGACATTTCGACAGCAAATTATTGCCCGGGAAACTTTTTGTCGATCTGTTGAATGTTTGCCAATTTGCGAAAGAATAGGACTGTTTTCACCTTTACAGGCTATTGTGGACATTGTATACTGGGGTTAATTGATAATGATTATCAATATCGTTCGATTGGAGGTTGGTGACATAATGACACCTCAGTCTGCTGAAATCAGAAAAAAACAGCTCATTCATCTGTTAATACAGAATGGTATATACAAAAAGTCAAAGCGTCATTTGTATGAATTGTCGCTAACGGAGTTAGAAAGTGAATACAAACATGTCAGGAGGGCACCGGAGCATGCCGAAGCGTAAAGTGAAAACTTACCAACAGCTGATCCAGGAAAACAAAGAGGCGATTATGGGCAATCCAAAGCTGATGAATGTCATTTATGACAGGATCGACCGCAAGCATCAAAAAAATCTGCAAGAGCAAAACAATACATAAAAAGAGCCGGGATGGCTCTTTTTTTCATGACTCAAACGCTTCCGCAGCCAGCTTTTGGATCACCGCGTCATCCATCGGCGGGTTATGGAGACCGGCGCGCACATCACGGTAATAGCGCTGAAGCGGGTTGGTTCGTTCAAGGCTTTTGGCTCCGACAATTCTCATCGCTTTATCGACGATAGACAGCGCAGCATTTGTGACGATATGTTTCGCCGCACCGAGCTCGCTTCTCAAGTGAGGGCGGCGCTCCGGATCGTCATATAATTGAGCGATATGGAAAAGAAAATGTCTGGCATTGAGCAGTTCAAGCTCCATTTCGCCTGTTCTTTGCTGTACGGCCGGAACATTCTTGATCGGTCCCTTCAAACTGTTTGGAGAATACTCAGATGCAAATTGCACCGCATAGTCTCGCGCCGCTTGAGCAATGCCAAGATAAATCGCCGGGATGTGAAGCAGCCAGCCATTCGGCTTAGCTCCCCGAGGTCCTTGAAGCAATTCCACCAGTTTCTCCTCATCAAGCGTTACCTCATTCAGTACAAGGTCATGGCTTCCAGTCGCCCGCATCGCGATCATATCCCACGTTTCTTCAATCGACAAACCGGGATGATCTTTATGAACGAGAAACACGCCTGTTGTTTGTTTTTCCTCAATCCATGCCGTCACTAAAAAATAATCCAGTGCTTGTGACATCGTCGTAAAGGTTTTTCTTCCGTTTACTGCCCATTTGCCATCCTTTTTGACGGCGTTTGTACCGGGACGCCCTCCTCTTGTCGGGCTTCCGGTTTTCGCTTCTGTCGCCGCCCTGTTGATGACGGCTCCGTTTTGAACTTCCTTTGCAATATACGCAAACACGTCTTTATCCCAGCTATTGCCTTCTCCAAGCTCTCCAATTACGCTCAAATGCCAGCCGATGCTCAGTGCTGCCGGAGCATCTCCCCGTGCCAGCCGTTCTTGAAACAGGAGCATATCGTAAACAGAAATGCCTCCTCCTCCATGAGATGCCGGCAATGTTAATGCCGTATACCCAGCATCACGCAGTTTTTGTATTTTTTCTAAAGGAAAACGTCCTTGTTCGTCATCTTCAGCTGCTGTTTGCTGAAATTCATCCGCAATCCGTCCGATTTTCTCCATCCATTGCCGCTGTTGATCGTTTTTTATAAATAATGACATCCGGCAGCCCCCCAAGTTTTAATTCCGATAAATTTAATATGTATTATAGATTTCCTGCCATTATTCCGCAACTGTTAACCTTTTGTCCGGTATAGAAAAACACGCCGTTCCCCCAAGGGAACAGCGCGCTTACACAGGATTTGCATCCCGGTCTTGTTTCATGCCGAGATAAATCAGCATATATGTCAGGTAACCCATTGTCATCACCAGGCCGCCAAAGAAAAAGCTCGAGAAAATTGGCTCTTCAAAAGCAGTCACTGCCGCAAGCACAATCCAGCTGGCATACAGATAGATGATAAAATAACGGATGCCCGTCTTCATTTTATATATCATGTACAGCCCCACGAGAGAGAACAACCCAAGCGCGAGTCTGAAATAAACAAGATGTTCAAACTGAAACATGAATGACACAAATGAGAATCCAAGCAGCAATACAATCGGTAAAGCGGTAATAAAGTTCCTCAATCGAGACACCTCCGTCAGTACCTTTAGTATAAACCAAAATATCAAATGATATTGATTTACGTGAGCTTTTTCACAAAAATGTCATTCCTTGCCTTTACACCCGGACATCCCGTTTACAGAAGCACCACCAGCCAACGGCGATGAAGAATATGGCATGTATGATGATAATCCCTGCTGAAAATAATGGTGTCATGCCGGAAAACAACGCTGTTGCTCCGCTTCTGTATTGCGTAAAGTCAGTATTGGCAAAAAGCAAAAAGCTGCCCCATTTGTTTTCAAAGAGCTTCATGAGCTGGACAAGTGTACTCGCTCCGTATAAAACGACAAAAGAAACAACAACTGCTACCGCGCTGTTGCGGAACAGTGAAGAACAAAGCAGCCCGAATAATCCCATCATTACGGCTTCAAGCCAGTTTGAGCCGATCAGCGCTAAGGTGTTGATCAGCAATGTCTTTGATTCCGCGCTCACGGATGTGCCGAAAAAGACGAGACCGAATAATAATGCCAAAATGTAGTATGCCAGATACAAATAAAAGCTGACCATTACGACTGTGATTAATTTTGACCAAAAAACCTTTTGGCGTTTAACAGGACGGATGAGCAAAAATTTGATCGTCTTTTTATCAAATTCCATCGAAACAATTGTCGCTGCAATCACGATCGTTAAAGCCTGCAGCAGGATGTTCAGACTCGGTGTATACGATAAATAGCCGATGAAGTTTTCATCCGTTCCGGCACTGATGACAATCCGTTTAATGATCAAGGCCATGAAAAATTGAAAGACCGCCATCAGGATAAGAGATACCAACGTGACCTTCCGATTAAAAAGTTTCATATGTTCATTCCAAATTAATTTAGACAAGCTCTTCTCCCTCCTCTTGATGAACAGTTGTCGCTTTTATGAATTCATCTTCAAGTGATTGCGTATAAGGCGTAATGGAAAAGACATTCAGGTCTTGTCCGACAAGTGAACGATTCAGCTCCGGAATGTTTTCTTTTGCTACCTCAACAACAATCGCCCCGTCTTGCCGCTCTGCTTGATATTGATTGCCTGCCAGCCAATTGAGCGCTTTTTCTTCCGGCTGCACTTCAATGATCGCTTTTTCTGTTTTTTGATCTGTTCCATGTAAGCTGACTTCCGCTTTGATCTCGCCTTTTTGAATGATGATGACACGGTCACACAGATCTTCAACCTCACGCAATAAGTGAGTGGCGAACAGGACTGCTGTTCCTTCCTTTTCTGCGAGCTCCTTAATATGATCGCGAAAATCCTTCATGCCGGCGGGATCAAGACCGTTTGTCGGTTCATCTAAAATAAGAAGCTTCGGCCGGTGAAGAATCGCTTGTGCAATACCAAGACGCTGGCGCATGCCAAGGGAATAGGTTTTCACCTTATCATGAATCGCTGATGTCAGCCCTACACGTTCCACTACTTCATCAAGCCGTTCATCCGTTATTTTTTTGTGCATATTCGCAAAGTGCTTGAGGTTTTCCCATCCTGTCAGGTACGGATAGAACTCAGGATTTTCGACGATCGCTCCAACCGCTTCCATCGCTTTTTCAAACTCTGTATCATGCTGAAATCCGCTGATTGTCACACTTCCGCTGTTTTGTTTTAATAACCCGACGATGATACGGATGAGTGTTGTTTTTCCGGAACCATTAGGACCGAGCAGGCCGATGATTTCGCCCTCCATGACGTCCATTCTGATCTGTTTTAAAATCTGTTTAGACCCAATCTTTTTATCGAGGCCTTCAATATGTAAAATCGGCTCAGCCATAAAGCCTTCCTCCTTTTTCGACAAAAAATAAACAGTGCCCAAAAATTAGGCACTGTTTGTATTATAGCATTTGTTGCTTCCAAATGTTTGGTTAAACCGATAGAGTCGGCGTTTGCTCAGGCTGTTTGTTCTTTTCTGTTTCTGTAATAATGACGGCGCAGGCCGCGTCTCCTGTTGTGTTCACCACTGTACGGAGCATATCAAGCAGACGGTCAATTCCAAGAATTAATCCGATTCCCTCGACAGGCAGGCCGACAGATTGAAGCACCATGGCGAGCATAATCAAGCCGACTCCAGGAACACCAGCGGTGCCGACACTTGCTAACACTGCCGTCAGTATCACCATCAGCAGCTGAGTGAATGTCAGATCATGCCCGAATACCTGCGCAATGAAGACAGTGGCTACCCCTTGCATGATGGCTGTTCCGTCCATATTAATTGTAGCACCGAGCGGCTGGACGAAGCTGCTGATCGGCTCAGGCACTTTTAATTTTTTCTGGGCCACATCCATGGATACCGGCAGGGTCGCATTGCTGCTGGAAGTACTGAATGCAACGACCATTACCTCTGAGAAATTTTTAAAGAACGTAATCGGATTTCTTCTGGCTATAAGCGCAACCGTAGATCCGTAGGTAACGACTGCATGTATCAGTAATGCAAGGGTTACCACAATCATGTACAAGCCCATCGCTTTCATTGCGCTGAACCCTTGGCTTCCGATAGCTGTCGCAATCAGACCGAATGTACCATACGGAGCGAACTTCATTACAAGATTCACCAGGTACATCATCAATTCATTTCCTTGTTCAACAACTTTGAGAAGCATATCCGCTTTTTTTCCTAGCATTGTAATCCCAAGCCCGACAAAAATGGCAAAAGCGATAATTTGCAGCATATTTCCTTCCGTCATCGCTTGCACAGGGTTGGTCGGAATAATGTTTAACAGGGTGTCCGCAATACTTGGCGCTTTTTCAGCAGTGAATTCGGCAGACGATGTATCATACGTTCCAAACTCTCCCGGTTTGATGACAAGAGCTAAAATGATGGCAATGGTAATCGCCACTGCTGTCGTGACAAGAAAATAAGAAATCGCCTTTACACCGATTCTGCCAAGCTTCTTAGGATCGCCCAGCCCGGCTACTCCGAGTGTCAATGAGAAAAAGACAATCGGAACGACAAGCATTTTAATGAGGTTTAAAAAGATAGTGCCCAGCGGCCCGAATACAAACTTATTTAAATTTTCAAATAATTCAGGTGATGTTACGTTAAGAATAATCCCCGTCACCGCACCTAGCACCAATGCAATGATTATCTTTGTAGCCAGTTTCATCCGCATTCCTCCCTTTTTTGAAAAAAAGCCCGCGAGAGACTCCCGTGGGCTTTGGCTGTAACTTCAAACCACAGGACTCTCTCTTCACGCTGATGAGGTTAGCTGACGGGTTCGGACGAAGAGATGTCCGTTTTTCAGATGAAAAATTAACCCCAAAAGATTGGGTCCCCCACTCCTTATAAAAGGATTAAGCGTGTGGCTTACTATTGTATGATTTAGTTTATTTATACAGAAAAGATCCAATTTTGTAAACTATTTTTTGTTACTTTTCTCTTGGAATCTTTTGGGTCCTTCTTCCTTGTTGGTGACATCAAGAATATCTAGGAGAAACACAAAGATCGGAATCCCGATAATTAGACCCCAAATGCCGAAAAAGTGCTCAGAGAAAATGAGTACTGTGAAGGTGAAAAAGATCGGCAGCTCCGTTTTCGCAGACATCAGCTTCGGATTTAAGAAATACGTTTCGATCGCATGTATGGCGAATATGACAAGCACAATGTAGAGCACATACATTCCGCCGCCAGTGCTGTAAGCGATAATACTGAGCGGGATCAGAGAAATGACGACGCCTGCTACAGGGATCAATCCAAGGAAGAACACCATAATAGAAAGCCCAAACAGCTGCGGGAAATGCATAATCCAAAGCGCGATAAACGTCAGAATACAGTTGACGAGCGCAATGATGAATTGAGCCTCAAGCACCTTGCCGAACGTTCTTGCAAATTTGCTTCCGAAAAAAGCAATTTCCTCATAAAAGACCGCCAGTTTGCTCGTTTTAAATTTCGCCATGAATTCAGAAAGCCGTTTTTTCTCAAATAAGAAAAACATGCTGAGAATGAGCGCCATTACGATCTGCAAGCCGAATGTGCTGATATCGGCCAGATACGTATACACCACATTGAAACCCTCTTTGACATATGAACTGACATTAATATCTCCGAAAACACTGGTGATCTCATCAAAGAAAGGGATGGTATCCGGGTGATACGCAATATGTTTAATCTGCTTTACCAGCTGCTGAATCTGCGCCGCGACGACAGGATAAAATACAAACCCCCCGACTGTAAGCAGCACAGCCAGCAACATGTAAAGAAACGTAATGACCACCCGCTGGCTCACACGGAAGAACTGGCTTAAAAACTGCCGTACGACAAGCTCCAAACGATCCATAAGAAATGCGAAAATGAAAGTCAGCAATATTAAGTTGATCATGCTCTTAAATAGGTATAACACACCAGTTAACACGACAAAGACGGAAAAACGCCTTACTCCCGGGTGCTGAAAAAATTTAACTAAAGCGGCCATTTATACACTCCTGTTAGGACAAACGTCCTTCATTCAATATAGTATCCATTTGTAAATTATATAACAAAAAAATGCTGAGGTCTCTGTCCTCACCTTAATTATTCTTAAACAATTAAAAAAACGGCCCCATGGATGGGCCGTTCTTTTTTTCAGACTGCTGTTTTCATTTTTTTCATGCCTTCAACAGCCTCTATGCTTTTTGCTTCATCGAATTCATTTTCGCTTTTTGCAACAATAATCGTGGCGATTCCGTTTCCAATCAGGTTCACAATCGCTCTTCCTTCACTCATAAAACGATCGACCCCAAGCAGGAGTGCAAGACCCTCCAGCGGAATGACCTGAAGCGCTGACAGTGTTGAGGCAAGGACGATAAATCCGCTTCCCGTCACACCGGCTGCTCCCTTCGATGTCAGCATCAGAACGAGGATAATTGTAATTTGCTGGCCGATGCTGAGGTCTACTCCAAACACCTGTGCCAGAAAAACCGTCGCCATTGATAAATAAATGGATGTGCCGTCAAGGTTAAATGAATAGCCCGTCGGAATAACAAGCCCGACAACCGATTTCGAACAGCCGTAGCGCTCCATTTTATCCATCATTCGCGGAAGCACCGATTCTGAAGAGCTTGTGCCAAGCACGATCAGAAGCTCATCCTTAATGAAGCGCAGGTAATTCCACAGGCTGAATCCGTAAAGCTTGCAGATGAGATTTAAAGCAACAAACACGAACAGGAACATCGTAATATAAACAGACATCATTAAGCTTGCCAGAGGCTTGATGGAATCGAGACCGAAGTGCCCGATCGTATACGCCATCGCCCCGAATGCCCCGATTGGCGCGGCACGCATGATGTAGCCGATGATTTTGAAAAAGACGTGAGAAATCTTGTCGAAGAAATCAATCACGCTTTTCCCCTTTTCACCTAATGCTGCAAGACCGACTCCGAAAAGAATAGAAAAGAATAAGACCTGCAAAATGTCCCCTTTTGCGAAGGCATCAACCATGTTGGACGGAACAATGTGTGTGATAAATTCAATCCAGTCGATTCCCTGACCGCCATTTTGCGTGTATTGTGATACATCTCCCTTTTCAAGCTTGCTGTAATCAAGACCCGCGCCCGGCTTCATGATATTGACGACAAATAAACCGATAATGAGTGCGAGGGTAGTGACAACCTCGAAATAAATAAACGCTTTTCCCCCTACTTTTCCAACCTTCTTCATATCGCCCATTTTTGCAATCCCGAGAACAATTGTGAAGAAAATGATTGGGGCGATCACCATTTTAACAGCGTTGATAAATGTATCGCCAAGCGGTTTCATTTCTTTGCCGACATCCGGCCAGACCAGTCCGACAATGACCCCAATGATGACCGCAGTTATGACCTGAACTGTTAAATTTTTAAACAGTTTCATATCCTGCATTCCCCCTGTCCTATTCACCTTTGTGTCTTTCTTACTAGAATGATAGCGTTTTCATACAGTCTGGGGAAGTTTATGATCATAACGGACATTTTGGTCTTTTTGGTCTCAGATTTATCCTTTAAACACGTAGCGGTTGACGGGCCTGCCGACTCCGCCGTATTGAACGTCCAATTTAATGGTTCCGGTTTTTTCAAGATAATCAAGGTATCGTCTAGCTGTCACTCTGGCGATGCCGAGCGCCTTGGCGACCTCTTCCGCAGAAAGAGATGCAGTTTGCTGTTTCAAAAAAGCAGTAACTTCATTCATCGTGAAATGATTCAGCCCTTTCGGCAAATCCTGTACGGCCTGCTGCGGAATATTCAGGATCGCATCGAGCTGTTCCTGGGACAGCGTATCGCTCGCTTCTATTTTTTGTTTATATTGCTTGTACTTTTCAAGTGCCTGTCTCATTCGCTCAAGCTTAAACGGTTTTAAGATATAGTCAGCCGCTCCATTTTGCAGCATAAGAGAGATCGTTTCTTTGTCTTTTGCAGCGGAAACGACGATGACATCCACTTCAAGTTTTTGCTTTCTGATCTCCTGCAAGGTTTTGATTCCGTCTTTTTTCGGCATGTACACATCGAGAATGACGAGGTCGGGCTGTTTTTCTTTAATCAGCTTAATGCCTTCTTCTCCGTTTCCCGCTGTTGCACAGACAGTAAAGCCCTTGACAGTTGTGATGAAATCCTTGTTTACCTCTTGAACCATCGGATCGTCTTCAATGAGCAGAACCTTCCATTCCTTACGAGCCATGCTGTGCTTCCTCCCCCTTCATTGGAAAAACGATAGAAAAAGATGTTCCCTGTCCCGCGTGTGAATCAACTTCTATCGTGCCCGATCCTTTGTCTGTGATTTGTTTTACTAAATACAGGCCATAGCCTGTGCCGCCTGTTTTATTGACCGTAAATCCTTTGTCGTAAAGGTGCGGCATGTGTGTCGGTTCAATCCCGCAGCCGTTATCTTCTATTAAAATAGCAAGGATATCATCCGTTTGTTCGATACTAATGTCAATTCGTTTGTCATCAGATTGAACGGTTTCAAATGAGCCGAAGGCATTTTCAATCAGATTCCCCAAAAGCACGACGATATCATGCTGGTCAACATGCTCGGGAAATTGCTGAAGGCTGCTGTTTTCATCAATATGAACAGCAATGCCGAGCTCCCTTCCTCTTCTGATTTTACTTAATAGAAGGCCCGCCGCGGCGTCATTTTGAATCGAGCGGTGCAGAAATTCAGTCACATTTTCCTGCTCAGTTGATGCCTGGAATGCAAGCTGCAAGGCTTTTTCAGATTTCCCCAGCTGGATGAGGCCGGCGATTGTATGCAGCTTATTCATATGCTCATGGTTTTGAACGCGGAGCGCCTCCACAAAGTTTTTGACGCCCGTCAATTCCTCTGCCATCTTGGCGGCTTCCGTTCTGTCCTGAAAAATAGCGACGGCGCCGATGACTTTTTTCTTCATGACAATCGGAATTCTGCTGCTCATGATGACCTTTCCGCTGACGCGAATTTCTTCATTATAAACCGCTTTGTTCCGCTCCACGATTTCGGGCAGGCGCGAATCCTTGAGAACGTCCCAAATCACCTTCCCGACCAAATCCCCCTGCACCTCAAAGATCTGTTTCGCTTTTTCATTGAAAATTGTAATGATAAGTCGATTGTCAATGGCAATTACGCCTTCATTCATTGAGTGAAACGTCGCTGTCCGTTCTTCATACATTCGGACAATCTCATGTGGCTCAAGCTGAAACATTTGTTTTTTGATATGGCGCGCCAGCAGAAAGGACCCTGCAAGGCCGAAGCCTAGTGTCAGCACAACGATGAATGTAATATCTCGCTTTAAATGAAGCAGGATGTCTGCGATCCCCGGCAGTGTTTTCCCGACAAGCACCACGCCAATCTGGTTCAGATCATGATCCTTCACCGGATAAAAAGCCCGGACCGCCGTGCCGATCTCACCCTTTGCTTCTGAGAAATAAATGTGCTCCGCAAACGCCGCCTCTTCGTCTGCACCCTTAGATTTCTTGCCGATGCTTGTGCTGACAGGATGCGTATATCGGATGTGATTCATATCCATGACGACAATATAGTCTGCTTCATTAATCATCCTGATTTCTTCAACCGCATGGCGAACCGCTTCTGTTTGTTTGTTTCTCGCCAAGGCCTCTTTCACTTCTGTCATCTCTGACACCGTCCGGGCCGTATTCATCAAACGTTTTTTCAGCTCCCGCTCCTCTGTATGCTGGATATTGCCAATGAGCACAATGCCGCCGATCAAAAAGGAGAAAATGACGAGTATATAGGATAAGATCGTGATTTTCCAACGGATTGAGAGCTTCTTTTTGTTCATCAGCTTCTCCTTTCAGGTCTTTACGAATGGCATTGTCCCCACTATCCTTAATGAAGGGGAGGGGTTTTCATGAAGAGTTTCCTTGCATGTCTCGCACTGATGATCGCCGGAATTGCAACCGCTTTATTTATCGGATTCCATGATCATACCGGCAGTGAAGAGATTGTTTATGATGACGACCAGGAAGGCTTACAGGATCAAATCGTGTTTAAATTCAGCCATGTGGTTGCCGAAAATACGCCGAAAGGGCTGGCCGCCAATAAATTCGCCGAGCTGGTGAACGAAAAATCAGGCGGGAAAATTAAAATTGAAGTGTTCCCGAATGGTAGCCTGTATTCGGACATCGAAGAAATTGAAGCATTGCAAAACGGCGACGTTCAATTTATCGCCCCCTCCACATCGAAGCTCGGCATGCTCTCGCCTGAATGGGGCGTGCTGGATCTTCCGTATGCATTTACAGATTACGATGCTGTCAAAAAAGGGCTGAACGGCAGCATCGGCACACAGCTGTTTGATTCTCTAAAGAAAAATCAATTAAAAGGACTCGCCTATTGGACAAACGGCTTTAAGCAAATCACGACAAATCAAGGACCGGTCAAAGGCCCGGATGATTTAAAAGGACAAGATCTCCGCATTATGCAAAGCGATGTGATAGAGGATCAGTTCAAGCTGCTTGGCGCAACACCTCATCAGGAATCCTTCAATTCTACCTTTCAGCTGTTAGAAAACAATGTAGTCGATGGCGAAGAAAATACAATCTCAAACATCTATTCTAAAAAATTTTATAATGTTCAGGACTATTTGACAATAAGCAGCCACGGTTATCTCGGCTACGCTGTCATGACTGATGAGCATTTCTGGAACGCGCAAACACCGGAAACAAGGCGCATTTTGACTGAAGCGATGAAGGAAACGACGGAGTGGAACGAAACGTATGCCGAAGAAATGAACAAGGAGCAGCTGGAAGAAATCAAAAAACATTCATCTATTAAAATCTACGAGCTGTCAGATAAAGAGAAAAAAGAATGGATGAAACGCCTTGATCCTGTTTACCGGCAGTACGAGCCCATCTTCGGCCGGAAGCTGATACAGGAGCTTTTAGAGCTGCGAGAGGATTCGTAATACCCATCTCGATACGCTGTTTTTCGTTTATCTTTCAATTGATCGGAAATATAAATAGAGATAAACGAAAAAAGGAGATGGAAACATGTTTAAGCATACGAAAAAGCTGCAGCATCCTGCTAAACCAGATCGTCCAGATCCATTATTCGCTAAAAAAATGCAAGAAATTTTAGGCGGGCAATTCGGAGAAATTTCTGTTGCCATGCAATACTTATTTCAAGGCTGGAATACAAGAGGAAATGAAAAATACAAGGATTTGCTGATGGATACGGCAACTGAGGAACTCGGGCATGTTGAAATGATCGCTACGATGATTGCCAGACTTCTTGAGGATGCCCCGCTTGATCAGCAGGAAAAAGCCGCTGAAGATCCGGTCATCGGCTCCATCCTGGGCGGCATGAACCCTCACCATGCAATTGTATCAGGACTTGGCGCCATGCCGGAAAGCAGTACAGGCGTACCTTGGAGCGGCGGCTATATCGTAGCAAGCGGAAACCTGCTGGCAGACTTCCGCGCCAATCTGAATGCGGAATCACAAGGCCGTCTGCAGGTTGCACGCCTGTTTGAAATGACGGATGACAAAGGCGTTAAAGATATGCTCAGCTTCCTGCTGGCGCGTGACACGATGCACCAAAATCAATGGCTCGCTGCTATTAAAGAATTAGAAGCACAAGAAGGCCCGATTGTGCCGGGGACCTTCCCGAAAGCACTTGAAAAACAAGAGTTCTCGCATCAGCTTATCAATTTCTCTGAAGGCGAGGAAAGCGCCGAGCAAACCTGGCTGAACGAAAAAGCGCCGGATGGAGAAGCCTTTGAATATGTGAAAGAAGCTAAAGCTTTTGGAGAAAAACCGGAATTAAAACCAGCACCGCCTTTTGTTCATGATACGCTTCCGGGACGCGAGTAAAGACACAAGCCCAAAACATGATGTTTTGGGCTTTCATTATGCCTTCAGAACCGTCCAGTCTGGTTCGTGCCGGATGTCAGAGTTATGTAACAGATCGTGAATGAACGGTTCACCCTCTTCGTACAGCTTCACTTCTATCGAAAGAATCATTGCCTTCTGTTCATTTTCCTCGTATATGCTGTCATGTTCGTTCTCCATAAAATGATCATAGGCAGCTCTGTTCTCCCAAACGCTGATGATTTCTGCGGTGAACAGTCCATCTGCTGTTTTCCGCCAGCCGCCGGCCTGTTTGATGAAGCCACTTACATGTGATAATGCTCCCCACTGTGACTGCGCTTTTGAAAATGCTTCAGTGTTTGCAGCGTCTACTTCACATACAATCCTTTTGATTAGCATGGCAATTCCTATATGATGACTGTTTTCGCTTGTGTATGCTCGACACAGAGATTCACCGTTCTGACGTAAGAGCGCGTGCGGTGAATCGTTCCTTTTGGGATCAGCAGGCTGTCATTTGCTTTGAGTACCGCGGTTTCTTTGTCCTTAAAATCGATCAGCAGTTCACCTTCAAGAACAATGAATAATTCATCTGAGTCAGGGTGATGGTGCCAGTCATATTCTCCTGTAAACACAGCGAGGCGCACACAGTGGTCGTTGACCTCTGAGATTGGAAAATTGGCGTATTTTTCTTTGACTTCATTGGCGATGGCGAGCAAATTTTGCATCTCGGACATTAGCGAAAACCCCTTTTTTCACTTATTGTATCGTAATACCGGCATAAATTTAGAAAATTCCTAAAATAAAAAAAGCGATCCAGCTGATGTGCTGGATCGCTTTTTATCTACAGGTTGTCTGCCTTTATGCTTTTGATTAGTCGTTATTGCGGGCGTTTCCGCCTTTTGAGCCAATTTCTTGATAGAATTCTTTATCGTGATTTTTGCTTGTTGCCTCTCCGCCTTTACGGCCGATTTCTTGATAGAATTCTTTGTCATGATTTTCGCTAGTGGCTTCTCCGCCTTTTTCGCCGATTTCTTGGTAGAACTCTTTGTCATGGTTTTGGCTAGTGGCTTCTCCGCCTTTTTCGCCGATTTCTTGATAGAATTCTTTGTCATGGTTTTCGCTAGTGGCTTCTCCGCCTTTTTTGCCAATCTCTTGATAGAATTCTTTATCATGGTTTTTGCTTGTTGTTTCTCCGCCTTTTCTACCTGCTTCTTCTCTGCTCATTTTGTTATCGTCTGCCATTTTGAATTCCTCCTTTAATTGGTGTTGGTTGTTGTTTTCCCGCTATCAATTCTTTTAAACAAACAAAGCACATTGGGTGTGTTTCCACTAAAAAAAGCAGGCGGAGCGCGTTGTCCGTCTGCTTTCTTCTATTCCATCTCTTGTTCTGTTTCTTTCAGCCGCTCAAGAATGCGCCTCTTTTTATACAGCATCATGCCCGTTTCGGTAATGTCGTTTAATGTTGAGCGATTGGCTGCCGCGCCAAAGACCATTCCCGCGACCGGCACTAGTTGAAAAAGCTTTTTCCAGCCAAACGTGTCGCGATATCCTAATACGACTTCACGCCAGCCTTGGATTTGAGAAGCGACATTCTTATATGTACGATCTTGATCATAGTCTTTTAATTCTTGCAAAATCGATTTTTTGCCGACAACATCAGCCGATGTCAGCTGCAAACATTTTACGATGAAGACACGCTCTTTTTTCTCCTTTGGGTCATAGCCGTAAGCAACAGCGATATCCTGCAGCGTTTTTAACGACAGACCAAGCACGGCCGGAATGTCTGCCGCCAGCGTAAACACACCGCCCACACCCGTTGTCGCGCCTTGTACGGTTGCCGTGTTGATTCTGTTTTTGCCCATTCCTTCCGCAATTTCATCCATGACAGGCAGAGGCGCTTTTCGGACGTCCTCCAAAGACTCAAAGGTTTGCTCCGGCAGCTTCTTTTGAAACGTTTTGATAATCTGTTTTTCCGATGTCAGATACTGTCCTCCTGTTTGAACAAAGCTGCCGACCTCATCCAAAAGCTTGCCGATCTTTTTCTGAATGAATTCCGGCGTCAGCTTGTCCAGCAGCTGAAACGGGAGACGGCTGAGCTTTTCCCAAAACCAGACTTTTTGCTGATCTTTTTCCCATTTTTCTATTTCTTTTAATTGCTGATGTAAGTCTTCTTTAAGTTCAGGTGTCACCCAACTCGCACTTCCCTTCCGTTTTTTTCTACTATATAGTATACCTTCATTTTCTCGAAAACGTTTTTATTTTTCACCTGCGGGTACCATTTTTATAAAAGGAAAAGGAGTGATGGACATGCCTTGGTCGATGAAGGATTATCCCGCTTCATTAAAAAATCTTGAGAAGCCGGTACAGAAAAAAGCAATTGAAATTGCGAATGCGATGATTGATGAGGGCTATGAGGACGGACGCGCGATTCCGATTGCGACAAGCAAAGCAAAGGAATGGGCGGAAAATGCCCCTAAAGATGAAATTGATGATTTCCTCAAGCATGATGATGAGACAGAACGCGATGAAGATTCAAGCAGTGGCAACGGCCCAGAGCTTATGGATAAAGCTGAGCATGTCATCAAGCATAAAAACGGCTGGGCGGTCAAAGCCGAGGGTGCCAAACGTGTCTCTGAGATCAAAGATACAAAGAAAGATGCGATTGAACGGGCAAAGGAAATTGCAGCACATAAAGGCACTGAGGTGATTGTTCATTTGGCTGACGGCAGCGTGCAGAGAAAAATTAAAGCAGAATCATAAAGCGATATGCTTTTCGGTGTTTCAGGTTTGGCATAAGCGGTTATTGATTGATAAATCATTTATGAGAGGTGAGTATTATGATTAGCTTTTTGGTTTCATTAGTTGTTGCGATCGTAATCGGATTAATCGGAAGTGCCATCGTAGGCAACCGGATGCCGGGAGGAATTTTCGGTTCTATGATTGCCGGGCTGATCGGTGCTTGGATCGGACACGGACTCCTTGGCACTTGGGGACCGAGCCTCGCTGGCTTTGCTATTTTCCCAGCCATCATCGGGGCGGCCATCTTCGTGTTCTTGCTGGGCCTCGTATTCCGCGGACTGCGTAAGGAAGCCTAGACTCATTTCATACAGGAGGCATCGTTTCGAACTGAAACGATGCCTTTTTATATGGGACCTAATCCGAATCCCTACATATCATGTTACATAACAGGGAAAAATTTATGAAAGTACTTTGAACATTTTCGGTTGACAAGAAACCGGGATGGTCATATGATGTAGATAAAATAATTTGCCTTAAGGAAACTCTTTGTTGTTCGGCAAAAACAATCAGAATTCAGGTGAGACATGATGAACAAGGACATCACAGCACAATCTCCCCGTTCCAAAGCAGTCCAAGATGCGCTTGACGGGAAAATCAGAGGATTCAGAGGGCTGCTTCCTTTTCTGGGCCCAGCATTTATAGCAGCCATCGCCTATATTGATCCCGGCAACTTCGCAACGAATATATCAGCGGGTTCTAAATACGGATACATGTTGCTATGGGTGATTTTATTTTCGAATATCATGGCGCTTTTAATCCAATCACTATCCGCCAAACTCGGTATTGCCACAGGCAAAAATCTGCCTGAGGTTGCCCGCGAAGAATTTCCAAAACCCGTCTCCATTGGATTATGGATTCAGGGCGAGCTGGTCATTATCGCAACTGATCTGGCGGAATTTATCGGGGCGGCTCTGGGACTGTATTTGCTGTTTGGCATCCCGATGCTTGAAGCGTCTATTATAGCGGCGATCGGTTCTTTCGCGATATTGGAGCTTCAGCGCCGCGGTTATCGCTCACTTGAAGCCGGCATTGCCGGTATGCTATTTGTAGTGGTGATCGCCTTTGCGTTGCAGACCTTTTTCGCAAAGCCTGATGCCGCGTCAGTGATGAAGGGCCTTTTTGTCCCGGCGTTTCATGGCACTGACAGTGTGCTTCTTGCAGCGGGTATTCTCGGCGCAACCGTTATGCCGCACGCCATTTATTTACACTCTGCCCTTACACAGCGGCGGGTGGTTGGCAAAACTGATACTGAACGGAAAAAAATCTTCAGATTTGAATTTATTGATATTTTAATAGCGATGCTGATTGCAGGAGCTATTAATGCAAGTATGCTGATTGTGGCTGCTGCATTATTCTTCAAAAACGGCCTGTTTGTCGAGGATCTCGATGTCGCATATCAACAATTCGGACATCTTGTCAGCCCTGTGTCTGCGGCTTTATTCGGAATCGGGCTGCTCGTTGCCGGACTATCTAGTTCGTCAGTCGGCACACTTTCAGGCGACGTGATCATGCAGGGATTTATCAACTATCGCATCCCGCTGTATGTACGGCGGTTTATCACGATTATTCCGCCGATCTTGATCATCGCATCAGGCGTCAATCCGACGACCGCTCTCGTACTGAGCCAGGTCGTGCTGTCCTTCGGCATCGCCTTTGCCTTAATCCCGCTTATTATGTTTACAAGCAATAAACGGATTATGGGGTCACTGATCAACGCCAAATGGGTCACAGTGGTTTCTTGGCTGATTGCTGTATTGATCGTTGCTTTGAATATATTTTTAATTGTTGATACGTTTCGTTAAAAAAACCGGCTGCTAAGCCGGTTTTGATTTTTCGCAAAAGCTCATTGATACCCTTTTTGACAGAAATTTGTTATGATAGTAGAAAAAATCGGAGTTTTGATGATGTCAGTATTTATTCTGTTTTATTTGTGGATTGTTCCTATTGTAATCGGAATTTTATGTTCTGTTGTTGCCTATAAATCCAAAGGAAAAATGAGAGTCGCGCCCGGCATTGCCATGATCGTGCTCAGTATCATTTCCTTGATCACCGCGTTTACGGCCGGACACACGAATTTCCACGTGTTTATCGGCGGCATGTTTTTATTCGGCACCTTCTTGGTAGGTTCTGCTTTTCCTTTCTTTTTCGGGCTTAAGAAAAAAGAGAAATAAACTTATAAAGAAGCGAACTCTGCAAGATTTGAAAAGAATAAACATACGAAACATAAAAGGACAAATGCGCTGATCTTTTTGCTTTGAAAGAAGATGCATTTGTCCTTTTGTCCGTTTTGAGCATGGCGAAAATCATGACAGGCTGCATAAATCATTCCTGCTGATCCTAATAAGTACACCACTAATTTTATGGATTCAAACATACTTTCCTCCTTTATTTGCAATGTAATGTTATGATAACTAAAAATACATTTGTTTCCAATACATAAAAACAAGGGCCTCAAAAGGCCCCTGTTTTTTTAGAATAACCGCTTTAAACTTTTCTTCAGTGACGGCATTTCGATATTTTGGTTTTCGAAGAAATTTTTCAGCATGTATTTGCTGAAGCCTTTTGCCTGCCCGTAGGTGATTTTGCCAGGCAGCGGCGGTTCGTTTCCGATCATGACATCCACAACGACCGGCTGGTTAGCATGTAACGCCTCGTGGAAAGCGGGTGCAAGCTCTTCCGCTTTGGTCACCTTGATGCCCTTTGCTCCGCAGCTTTCTGCAAATGCGGCATAGTCGACATTTTGAAGCTTTGTGACATAGTCGATATTGCCTTTGACCTGCTGCTCGTACTCGATCATACCGAGGTTTTCATTGTTTAAAATGACGACGGTGATTGGGAGCTTGTATTTGACGGCGGTCGGGAGATCCTGCATGACCATGGAAAAGCCCCCGTCACCACAGACGGCGATGGCCTGGCGCTCCGGTTCGGACAAGCTTGCTGCGATTGCTCCCGGCAGGCCGCAGCCCATTGTCGCAAGCCAGCTGGAAACGATGAAATCCTGGTTCGCGTTCATTTTGAAATGCCGCGCCATCCAGACTGTCACAGTGCCGACATCTACAGAGAGCACCGCATCATCGGCTGCCGCTTCCTGAAGACGTGCCACGACCTGCTGGGGTTTGAGCGGTGTTTCCGCCTCGGCCTCATCTTTTTCGATTTCGTTCCACCAATGCTGCATATGTTCCGTGCAGGCATTCAGGAATCTTCTGTCTTCCTTCCGTTCAATATACTCCGTTAACTCACGCAGGCCGAGAGTCGAATCACAGACAAGTCCCGCTGTCACCGGATAGCGTTTTCCGATTTTCGCCGGGTCTGAATCGAGCTGGATCGCCGGCGTGTCATCAGGCAAATAATCGCGGTACGGGAATGAAGTTCCGAGCATAATTAATAAATCACATTCCTCCATTGCCTCGTAGGCCGGCTTTGTGCCGATCTGCCCGAGGTTGCCGAGAAAATGCGGGTGCTTATCGGGGACGACGCCTTTTGCCGGGAGCGTGACAACGATCGGGGCTGCAGCTTTGTCCGCAAACTCCTGAAGCTCCCGTTTCGCCTTTTTCATTCCCTGCCCCGCCAAGATAATCGGCTTCTTAGCATTATTTATATATTGCGCGCAAGTGACAAGCTGTTCTTTTTTCGGTTCAAGGTTCCCTTCAATATACACTGGTGAGGTGTACACGGGCTCATGCTTGATTTTCTCCACAAACAAATCATCAGACACGCTTAATACCGCAACGCCTTTTTTGCTGTAGGCGGTGCGTATTGCCTGATTCAAGAGATCCGGCAGTGATTCCGCACTATGTACCTCTCTATTGAACACAGCCACGTCTTCAAACATTTGCTCAAGCTTGATCTCCTGAAAATAATCCCGTCCGACTTCGCCTGATGAAACCTGTCCTGCAATTGCCAGCACAGGGGCGCCGTCCGCTTTTGCATCATATAAACCGTTTAATAAGTGCACTGCACCCGGCCCTGCGATTGACAGGCAGACGCCGATCTTGCCGGTGAGTTTTGCCTCAGCCGCGGCCGCCAGCGCTGCTACCTCTTCATGGCGGGTTTGAATGAATTTCAATTGATTTCTTTCATGTCTTAATTCCTCGATAAACTCATTTATACTGTCTCCAGGGATGCCGTAAACATGATCAACTCCCCATTGTTCAAGCAGTTCTGTCATTGCTTGTCCTGCAGTTTTGTGTGCCATGCCGTATCCTCCTTTTTCCTTTTTTCAATACCACAGGAGAAACACTTTAAAACCCGGAGACCTTTATCACTTGCCCAGTCTTCTTTTCAACAGGTCGATCACCGCAAGCATACCTCTGTCCTTGAGGGTGATGGTTGTATCTAGAGCGCCATTCACGAAATCTTTGATTTGCCTTTTTCGGTTCGGCACCATAAAAAGCGGCAAACGCTGCGGAGAAAACCACTTTAATCGCGCTGTCTCTGTGCCGTTCACTATTGCTTGTCCGCCTGTTATGCTCGCGAAAAACACATGCTGCTCATCTTGAAACTTTGGCCTTTGGTAGACACCTATTTTCGCAGAAAGCGTTGCGCTGTATCCCGTTTCTTCCAATACCTCCCGAACTGCCGCTGCCTCAGCTGTTTCCCCGGGATCGACCCTGCCGCCCGGCAGATCCCATAAAGGGACATCCTTTCGTTTAACCAGCAGAATCTGCTGATTGTTGTTCAACACGATCACAAATGCACCTTGTGTATACATTGCATTTCTCCTTTTCCCGCAAAAAAAGACCAAGGTAATTCCCTTGGTCCTAGAGCTTTACTTTTTAAAATGATACGGCAGCGTGGCAACCATTATGTCCTTTTTCCAGAACAGCCGGACTCTGAGGAGGAAGGCCGATTGGTTGTGAAGGATGGTGTGCCAGCGTTTTTTCGTAATAAATTGCGGAAACAGCACCATGACGGAAAACTGCTCCTTCTTCGCTTTTGCCTCAACTGTTTCCAAAAACTTATCAAACGGATGGACAAGGCTTCTGTACGAGGAGTGAAGCGTAACGAGACGCACTCCGTTATTGAGCTCTTCCCAGCGTTTTTCGAATTTCTTTTCCTGTTCTCTGTCAAATGACACGTGAACGGCGATCACCTGATCGGACAGTGATTTCGCATAGTGAATCGATTTTTGCACGACGGTGGTGACACCAGCTACAGGCACAATCACAACCGTGCCTTTGATTTCTTCTGGCTCTTTGTCTACGATACGAAGCTGTTCACCGACAGCTGTGTAGTGATTTTTAATCGCAAAAAACAGCAAAACGACGATAGGCATAAAGATTAACACAGGCCATACAACATTAAACTTCGTCACAAACAGGATCGACAGAACCATAAACGAAATCAAAGCGCCGCAGGAGTTGATCAGCATTTTTCCGATCCACCCTTTTGGTTTTTGCTTAATCCATTTGATGCACATGCCGGTTTGCGAAAGCGTAAATGGAATAAATACGCCCACAGCATATAACGGGATTAAATGCTCTGTCTGTCCTCCGAATAGCAGGATGAGCACAATCGAAGCAACGCCTAAAAAGATAATCCCATTTGAGAAGCCTAAGCGGTCGCCTCTGACTGTAAACATACGCGGCATGTACTGGTCTCTCGCCAGGTTGAAGGCAAGCTGCGGGAAGGCTGAAAATCCCGTATTTGCCGCAAGGACCAAAATAAGTGATGTGACACCTTGGATCACATAGTAGAACACATTCCGCCCGAAGGTTTCAGACGCAATTTGTGAAACCACCGTTTCATCGGGCTTCGGCGCCGTTCCATAGCCGTATGCGAGCACCGTGATCCCAGAAAACAGAATCGCCAGCAAAATGCCCATCATTGCAAGAGTTCTAGCCGCGTTTCGCGCAGGCGGGTTTTTGAAAGCAGGAATCGCGTTAGAAATGGCCTCAACCCCGGTCAAAGCCGAGCAGCCCGAAGAAAAAGCCTTGAGCAGCAAAAACAGCGTAATGCCGGCTACAGGTGTACCGAGCGGTGTATGATGGACTGGCTGGTCTATTTGCCCTGTCATGAGTTTAAACAACCCGACTGCTATCAAAACCAAAAGTGCCACCACAAACAGATAAACCGGATAGGCAAGAATCGATGCTGATTCCGAAAGCCCGCGCAGGTTCAAAATCATAATGACTAAAACGAGTAAAACAGCAATCGGCACATGATAATCATGCAATACAGGAAAGGCCGACGTGATAGCGTCCGTTCCTGCGGAAATACTTACCGCTACCGTTAAAATATAATCGACAAGCAGTGAACCGCCTGCGATCAATCCCGGCTTTTCACCGAGGTTTTCTTTCGACACAACATACGCTCCGCCGCCCTGCGGGTAAGCGTAAATAATTTGCCTGTATGAAAGAATCAGTGCGAGCAGCAATATGAGGACGCCAATCGCAATCGGAATGGAGTACCAAAATGCAGCAGCACTGATTGTTGCCAAAATGATTAAAATTTGTTCTGTGCCGTATGCGACAGATGAAAGCGCATCTGAGGAAAGCATCGCTAAGGCTTTTAATTTCGTCAGTTTTTGCTCTCCAGCTGCTTGAGATTTTAGTGGTTTCCCAATCAAAAAACGTTTGATTGAATGATACATCGATGTCTTCCCCTTTTAATTTCTCATTTTTCAATTAAAACAATAAAAACATCAGCATCTAGCTCTCACATTTTGTAATAGTCCTTTCTGCTATGATGTCTCTGTATGCGATTTGCATTCTAAAAATGAACAGCAAAAAACACAGAGGCAAACGGATGCCCCTGTGCCATCACATCGAACACAGGTTTCATTCATCTCCTCTCACGAACGCTTACGAGGTTAGCTGACGGATTCGGGCATATGAGAGTTTGCCCTACCTAAAAAGGATTCACCCCAACGGCAAAAAAGCCGTTCTAATGGGTCCCCCGCTCTGATTTCAGATTAAGCGATTTGTTTTCTAAAAGAGATCATACTCCCGTTCCTGCACGTTGTAAAGAGGCTTATTGGCCGGGCGGAAAAAATAAAATGATAGGTTCCACAAATGGAATTTACATACCAAAAATAAAAAAACAGAGGCTAGATTGCCTCTGTTTTTATTCTGTATCTGTCTTTCTTTTTCTTCGTCTTACGGCAACCCAAATGAACACTGCCGCAATCACCATAATAAGTGCCAGCACACCAATATACAGCCATTTCTGGCTATTATCCTGTGATGATTGCTCTGCGCTGGAACTGTTAGTTTCAGATTTAAGCTGCTGGTGGTTTGTAAACACCTGCTGGCTGGTGGTTTCGTTAACGACGGTTGCCGAGTCATCGGTACTATTCAGATAACTGATGATCTCTTTCGTGACAGCCGTGCCAGTTCCTTTTGATGGTGCAAAGACAGCCATTGTGTAGCGTGTATCCCAAAGAGATGCTTGAGTAAATGCCACTCGTTTTGTTGTCTCATTCAGCATCTCAAAACCTGATACATCAAACGAGCCGTTCTTTGTTTGCGGAACAAGCAGATCTGATGATTTCTCCTTCAGAAGAGAAAATTGATCGATACCCCCTATGAAAATGAGGTTCCGCCCTTTGGCATCATTTGCTGTTACATCAGATGATTTTTTCACCGTATATGAGTGCTGCGCTTCACTGCCGAAGGACTCCGTTACGAGAGAAAGTTCCGCAAGCTTCGATTGGCTTACGGTGTCAGGAAGAACGATTAGCGTTGTTTGTTCCTGATTTCCAGCGTAAGGAAGCGGCCACTCTTGGAAATCCGCTGACGGAGACATATCTTTGATGGCGTAAGACAATGTACTGCTTTTATCGATAAAGACCCACTTTTCTTCATCAGTGGTGTTGCAAGGATTGTTTTCCTTTAGCCCAGTCGTAACGAACTGAATATCAATGTAGCGGTTTTTTTGCAGCAGTTTAGGGTCCACTTTTACCATGACATGATAGAATCCGTTTTTATCTTCTTTTCCTAAATCATCAAGCCGGACCGAGTGCGGCTGGCCATTGATCATGATCTTCAGTTCTGCCGCCTGAGAAACCGATTCGTTTTCCGCCGTTAAGGCTTGAATTGTTTCGGACTTCTTCAGCTTGAGCGACAGCTTTGCTGATTGGTTTTGGTCTAAAACCGCCGAAGCTGGATAAAAGTAATGTGCAGAAGAAGTTTTGTCAGCTCCAATTGTGATATCACCCGCTCCAAAATTCTCGAGAGTCAGCTTATTGCTTTCTTTTTTTTCTGCCTGCTTCAGCTTGCTGATTGAGAGTGTGTCGCCGCTGAGCTGGCCTGTATAAGTCTGATCCGTGATGACACTGATTTTTTCAGTGAGCACATCATCGGATGACGCTTCCGCAAACAGAACCGGCTGCTGCTTGCCCTCTGCTTTCAGCACCCGCTCCGCAAGCAGGAGCTTGTCTCCTTTTGCCTGTAAGCCGGCTTGTTTCATCAGCTTTTTCACCTTGCCGTCCCAATGCTTGTCCACGCCGATGAAAATCGTTGGCTTGTCGATTTTCTTCAGTTCAGATTCCGTAATATACGAAATGCTGACACTGCTGTCCGCCGTTTTCAAATAGCCTTCTGTTTTAACTGCAGCTTCGATTTCTGCCGAACTTGGGTCATCCGGAATGACGATGGCGGTTTCTTCCGCTGTATTTCCCGATTGGGCGAAAGGATATGGATAATGATCCAGCGACGTTCCCTTCGCTTCACTGCTGTCCGCCAGCGTCAGGCGGCTGTCCGGATAAATTTTGATCCAGTTGCCGGACGTATCCTGTCTGACGCAAACGCCCTCTTTCATCACGCCGTAAAATTTCAGCGATACGTTGTGATAGCCTTGGGCAGACTGGCTTTTATTCAGGTTTAGCTTTACTGTTTTCCGTTTGGAATCACCATCAAGCTTTAACGTTTTGACCGGTTCATCGTCAATGACAGCCGTTAACGATGATGGAGAAATTAAAAGATTTGATGCCTCGTATTCAATCACCAATTGTTGGTTGCCGGAAGAGGCGCCTGCCGGGATCTGATACGTCAGCTCCGCGCTGTCTTTTGATCCGTACAGTGTAATCAGGTCGCTTGTCAGCACCTGCTGTTTAGCTTGTTCTTGGCTGCTTTTTCCGAGGAGCGAACCGCTGACCTCCACCTCTTTGGCAAAAGCCGTTTGTCCGGCCATCGCCATGAGCATGAAGCTTGTGAGAAAAATCATTATTTGTTTCAAAAAGGTCACCCGCTTTTATGTTGATTGTATCGTTCTGTTTTGTACCATTTGACCTCCTGCTTGAATAAACGGTGCTTGATTTCTACGAATAAAGAATAGATGACCAGCACAATCCATGCCTGCGAGTATGTAAAGTACATGAGAAATACGATAAAAAAGTTTTGCCTGTTCATTTCTGTTTTTTCAATGCTCAACGTAATCATGACCTCTGTCATAAATAAGAAGAACGCCAAAATCCAGAGAATCATTGCCAAAAAACCGACCGACAAATGCAAATCATAAAACAGATTCACTACAAATATCGTATTTGACATGATCACGCCAAAGAAAAACAGAAAGTACGTAAAGAAAAAATAAAACAAATCAAAGATAATCCGTTTTCGTTTCAGCTTGAAAAACTGCGCCAAAAATTTCAGCACAACATATTGATTGCCGCGCGCCCATCTGGTGCGCTGGCGCCACCACACCTTCCACGTTTCCGGCTCCTGCTCCCAAGTGATGGCTGCAGGGAAAAAGCGGATGTGGTAGCCAAGGTTATACACCCGGATCGTCAGCTCGGTATCCTCAGCAAGCGCTTTGTCATCCCAGCCCCCGAGCTTTTCGATAATGCTTCTGCGGATCGCGAAGTTGGTGCCTGGGATAGTGGCGATTTTGAACCACTTCCATCTGCCTCCCTGGGCCATCCATTGAAAACAGATCGTTTCGATATTAATAAACTTCGTCAGCAGCGTCTTTGCCGCATTGATGACGCGGAATTTCCCAACCACGGCGCCTGCCTTTTCGTCATTCATCAGGCCGAGCACAAGGTAGTACACGGCCATTTTCTCAGGCGTGTTGTCGGCGTCATATACACAGATCACATCGCCGTTCGATTCGGCAAAACCAGAGTTAAGTGCAGAGGATTTGCCTTTTCCTGCGTTTGGCGGCTTCGTAATCACCATTTTGATGAAATCGTATTTCTCGGAAAATTCATTGACGATATCACCCGTCCGGTCTGATGAATTGTCATTAACGACGATAATCTCCAGATGGTCCTTCGGATAATAAAGGTTGACCATCGCCTTCAGCGTCTGCCGAATCACAACCTCTTCGTTATGCGCCGGGATGAGAACACTAACCTTTGGCAGCTCCTTCATGTTTTCTCTCCACTTCGGGATGTCCCGTTCGAAGGTCATATAGTGGCGAAATCCGCCCTGCATGAGAAACATGTGGTAGAGAAGCATAACCCATATTAAACTTAGCGAGATAAAAAACAGCGTATTACCCAAGGCTTCTTCTCTCCTTAAAAATTCGTTTTTTCAATGTGGCTCTCAAGTAAAATGTATAACTGACAAACATGACGACAAATAAGAGCACGATTGCGGAGAGAATCCATAACGCCTTTTCCAGAGGGGTTTGCCGATGATGATCGAAAAACTCGTCAATGGCGCTTACGCCGTTTTTCACCTGAATCGTTCCGTCACCGCTTGTATGGATTTCCACTTTGTCTGTTTTGACGGTTTGTTTCGTTTTCTTTAAATCAAGCCATTCACTGTCTGGAATGCGTTCCATTTGATCAACCAGCTCCGGCAGATATTTCATCCCGAGATACGGGTGATAAAATCCTCCGGCTACTCCACCTTCAAAATCAATCATCTGGGAGATGTGCTCCTCCATATCGCCGAGCGGGTTTTGCTTAGATGTATCGACAAAGCCGATCGTTTCCGGATACAGCGTCATGCCGTGCAACATCGAAGGAGCACTCACAAACGGGGGTGCACCGGATGTTTTCCACGTTGTGCTGCTGAGCTGAACCTGGCCGAATATGCTTGTAAAATACTGCGAGGCGATCTGATAGCCATATTCGGACATCGTGTAATGCGGGGCTTCAAATGCAAGCGGGTAGAGACCCGATGATGTCAAATCCTCAATAGCGCGCGTCAGTTTTTGCTTTGTATACGTTTCTTCCTTTTCACGAAATGGTTTTAGATAGCTGTTATAGGCGTGTTCGTTCGGAAAGTCCTGCTCTTTTTCCAAAATGGATGGGGTGTCTTCGGCATTTCCAGATGTAATCGGCTGATCCGCCTTTGCATCCCAAAATTCAAAGCCCTCTCCTGTTTCACTGTAGCGATAGGCGTGTGTATAGCCGTGAACAATGATACTGCCGCCCATGCTTTGCAGCTTTTTCAGCACCTGGACCATCTTCGGTTTATCAGACAAATACACTTTGTCGCCTGTTTCCGGATTCAAGTAAACGGGAATCACTGCCAGGATAAAAGGAACATGCCTCTTATGCAGATATGTACCGGCTTGAAGCAGCAATTTTTCATCAGACATCGGGCTGATATCCTCGAGACGCAAATACAATAACGTCGCCCCCGCCTTCTCACCGAAAACTTCTCTGAGCTGTTTCGCCACGATCAAATTGTCATTCAACAAATTCGTTAATCCAATGTACACATTGTCTTTTTTTGTTTTCCATATAAAAGAATGCGTTTTGCCGTCACCGGCTTTGAAGGTATAAAGCGCCTTTCCTTTCAGGCCTGATACGCTCAGCACGTTAAGCCCGCTCTCCAGAGATACCTCGGCCTTTTCCGACCTGCTGTGGACCTGGTACACATTTTCTTTGCGGGCTAATGAAAGCCCGTAAAATTGGCTGATTTGGCCAGCGTTATAGCCGATGGCGACAACAGGTTTTTTTACGTTGCTGATAAGAGACACTAATTTTTTGCTGAGCTTTCTTTTCGTTTGGCCGTAATAAATCACATGGTCTTTGCCTTTGAAATCCGACTCTTCCACGTCTGAATCTTTTTTGACGGTCACATGGGATGTAAAGTGGCCCGCAAGCAAATCGAGCATTTTGACTTGAGACGACTCTTTGCCGTCCAAGGTTGAATAGATGATGAGGATGCCGGCATCCGGCTCTTTCGCTTGTCCGGAAACGGGAAAAGATGCAATAGCCGAAAGCAGAAGCATTATGACGCAGAGCAGCGTGATTCCTTTATAATTCATTCATCATCATCTCGTTTTCCAGTTCTTCTAAAAATTGATCAGCTGTTTTGATATCTTTACGGTAAGGCAAGTAGCAGACGTGGAACGTGAGCGACACATACTTTCCATTTTCCAGCTGATACGTGTCTAATTGTTTTTTCAGCTTTGTCAGGACGGCCGGCATATGTTCAGCTGGCGTGTGCGTCAGCACGATCCCGATACGCTCGTCAGAGGGGCGGAATTTCTTATCCGTTTCCCTGACGCTTGACCTGATTTGCTGACTGACATATTGGAAGAGGCGGTCTGTTTCTTTTTCACCGTACAAAGACTTAAACTCTTTGAAATAGTGCATATGCAGCAGCAAAAACACGAAAGAATTGCCGTAGCGCTCCGCCCGCTTGATTTCCTCTGAAAGTTCCAGCTTCATCCTCTGCTTGTTATCAAATCCGGTCACTCTGTCCACAGCGACAAAGCTTTTGATTTCGGATTGAAGCCGTGTAACTGATTGCCGAAGCTCTGCTGCAATATCGTGGATTCTTCCTGATATAAAAGAAAACAGCAAAAGCGCAATTCCCCACACGACAAGCATTCGCAGCCCTTCCTCAGCCGGAAACAGCGCAGCCTGTCCAGTCTGGAAAAACATCATTAAGGTACCGAGAACAAAGAGTACGATTAAGGTCACTGCCAGCGCGTAAATCGGGCCGAACCAGATCCCTGCGGCGATGACGACAAACGTGATGCAAATGATCAGAGCGCCTTCCGATTGCTGGGCTGACACATAATAAATAAACAGAGACAGGGCTGCAATGAGCCCTGAAAAATAAGCAAATAATTTTTGTGATTCATTGAATGATATTTTCATTAAAAAGCTTCCTTTCGGCTAACAGCGGCAGCAGATTGTCAAAAGAATGCGTCTGAGTGCCGCTCATATAGCCTCCATAATACGATTTCACCGGATCATGAATTTCAAAGTCACTCATTCTGTCATATATGGCTTTGATGACAGAGCTGTCTTCATGCTGTTTCGTTAAAAATAATACGGCTAATGCGTATACGGATGGCGACTCATATTGGACGGCAGGCTCCTTCGTATCTGCCGAATATCGTCCGTACAGCTTTCCGTTTGTCTGAAATTCCTGCTTGATCCAGTCCGCTAAAACAGCGGCATTTTCATTCCCTTCCGGCAAATGCCAAGCAGCGTACAGCTGATCAATCAGGTTGATTTCACTATCATACGTGTATTCCTTCGTGACAGAGCTGTATGTTTTCGGCAAAAAGCCATTTTTTAAAGGAGCTGAATAGAGAACATTGGCATTCCGCTGTTCCGTTTCTTCATCTATGATTCCATTCTTCTTTAAGACAGCTAATGCATCAGGCATGACGTATGAAATCGTCACATCCTTTGAAGCGGCCTGTGAGTCGTAAAAGTCTGTAAATAATCCGTTGTTCATATTGTATGTCTTCAAAGCCGTGCCGATATCCCGGGCCGTTTGCGCGTAGTCGCTGCGGCCCCATTTTGCGGCAGCTTGGTCAAGAGACAGCATAATTCTCATATCATCTATCAGCGCATTCGTCCCGCTCGCTTGGCCGTTTTGGATCTTCCACGTTACCAAGTGATTGCTCAGCAGAAATGAATCCGTCAGATGCTGATATTGATCCTGGAAATGCGGGGCATCATTTTTGCTGACCAAAAACTCCATCCACAGGCCAAGAGATTCTGATAGATACGAAGGCTGTTCTGAAAAATCGGTTTTGATTAACCCTTGGTCATTCATTAGATTGTGATAGATGAAATACTCTGCCGGCTGGAGCGGGCTGGTGTTCATTTCTGCTGTTGACTGATTTTGGGTCTTGTTTCCAGCTTCAACACACCCTGCGGAAAGTCCGATAGATAAGAAGAATAAGATGACAGCAATTAACAGATGCCTCACAGGCAAATCCCCCTTTGTCGCCCGAAACGAATCAGACGCTCACAAATATATATAGACGAAAATATGACTGCCATGTTACAAAGTACATTTACTATAAAAGAAAAAAATGCAGATTGCTAGCTTTTTTTTCCCCTTTTTGATCAATAAAAAAACGGGACCTAAGTCCAATAGAAAAACCTGTGCGATATGCACAGGTTTTTCTATTATTTATCCAAACCGAGTTTCTTCAGCTGTTCTGCCAGCGCGTTGTTAATCGGCTCTTCTTTATTATTTTGTTTTTTCATATAAGAGGAAACGTCCCGTTTGGAAGCGCGCCCTTTGTCTTTGTTTTTTCGTTTTTCAAATACGGAAAGCTTCTCACGGTGCCCGCAGACACACGCGAAGGTCTGGCCCTCGCCTTGGCCACGAAGCTCCATTTTTTTATGGCAGTTCGGGCAGCGCGCGTTTGTTTTTCGGGCAATTGTTTTTCTGCTTCCGCATTCACGGTCTTGGCACACGAGCATCGTGCCGCGTTTGCCGTTTACCTTCAGCATCATTTTGCCGCATTCCGGACATGCCGTTCCCGTGACGTTGTCGTGTCTGAAGGTTTGGCTGCTGTTTTTGATTTCTTTTACCGTTTGGTTAGCATAAGCCTTCATGTCTTTAATAAAGACAGATGATTTTAATTTGCCGGCGGCGATCGCAGACAGCTTTTGCTCCCATTCTGCCGTTAAGGCCGGTGATTTCAGATCCTCCGGAACAAGCTGCAGGAGCTGTTTTCCTTTAGAAGTGATAAAAATATCTTTGTCTTTTTTCTCTATTAAAAAGCTGTTGAACAGTTTTTCAATAATGTCGGCACGTGTTGCCACTGTGCCGAGACCGCCTGTTTCTCCAAGCGTTTTGACGAGGCCTTTTTCTTCTCCCTGCATAAAGGCGCTTGGGTTTTCCATCGCTGACAGCAGGGTCCCTTCGTTAAAGCGGGCAGGCGGCTTCGTTTGGCCGTTTGTTTCAGTTAACATGCGGACGGTAAGAGCATCGCCTTTTTGAAGGGCAGGGAGTGTCTGATCTCTGTCATCCTCCTGCTCATCATCCTCATCCGCCATGTCATAAACGGCTTTCCACCCTTGTGACTGCACGGTTTTGCCTTTCGCCGTAAAGGTTTCTCCGCCGATTTCAGCGATGACCTTTGTTTCCTCATATTCAAATGCCGGCATTAATACAGCAAGGAAACGTTTCGCAATCAGGTCATACAGCTTCCGTTCTTTATCACTCAGACTGCTGAGAACGAGCGGCTCTTCGGTCGGGATAATCGCGTGGTGGTCTGATACCTTCGCATCATTGACGTAGCCTTTATGAGATTTGATGCCGCGTTTTTTAATTTGGCTGACATATTGGGCATACGGTTTTACTTCCATACCTTCCAGACGGTCTTTTAACGTCGGGACGATGTCACTGGATAAAAATCTTGAGTCCGTCCGCGGATATGTGACGAGCTTATGCTGCTCATACAGCTTCTGCAGCACAGAAAGCGTTTCTTTGGCTGAAAATCCGAAGCGCTTGTGGGCGTCACGCTGAAGCTCCGTTAAATCATAAAGCGCAGGTGCAAAGCTTTTTTTCGCTGTTTTTTTCAGCTCAGCAATGACCGCTTGTTTTCCTTCGAGGTCTTTTAGCAAACGGCTAGTTACGTCTTGATTGAACGTTCTCGTCTGTTTTGATTTTTTATCCTGCCACGTCAGCGTCATGCCATCGACCGCCGCGCGGATGCCGTAATATGGAACCGGCGTAAACGCTTGAATGTCCGCCTCCCGCTTTGCAATCATAGCAAGCGTTGGGGTCTGTACACGGCCGCATGATAGCTGGGCATTGAATTTTGTGGTGAGGGCACGGGTCGCGTTAATCCCCACAATCCAATCCGCTTCCGCTCTGGCGACGGCAGAATGATACAGGTTTTCATATTCTTTGCCGCTGCGCAGCTTTTGAAAGCCTTCTTTGATCGCTTTATCTGTCACAGATGAAATCCATAGCCGCTTGATCGGCTTACGGACATTTGCTTTTTCAATGATCCAGCGCGCAACAAGCTCTCCTTCCCGGCCTGCATCAGTCGCGATGACAATCTGATTGACGTCTTTACGGGTAAGCTGCGATTTGACCGCATTGAACTGTTTTCCGGTTTTCTTAATCACAACAAGCTTTAATGGTTCTGGGATAATCGGCAGATCCTCCAGCCGCCATGATTGAAATTCTTTTCCGTAGCCTTCCGGATCAGCAAGTGTCACCAAATGGCCCAAAGCCCATGTAACAATATATTGATCGCCTTCGAGATAACCGTTTCCTTTTTTATGGCACTTCAGCACCCGGGCCAAATCCCGGCCGACTGAAGGTTTTTCAGCTAATACAACTGTTTTTGACATGCTTGATCACTTCTCTTTCTTTCACGCTCATCCTTTTATTATAACAGACTTGAACAAGCACTCTCTAACTGCGCCCGTTTTTCGTGTCAATTTCTGAGAAAATAATGTGAGTGACGGTTTGCGCGTAGGGCGATGTTTTGTTAATGAAATCTTCTATCGCTTCGAGGCTTTCAGCGTTGATTTTCAGCATATAGCAGGCTGCGCCCGCAATCCGGTAGCAAAATTCGATATTCGGCAATGTTTGAATATAGCTTTTGAACCTCTCGTAATCCGCGTTTTTGACGGTTGCTTCCACAATGCATGAAACGGGAAGCCCCAACTTTTTCTGATCGACCTCCAGCGTGTATTGCTTAATGATCCCGAACGATTCAAGCTGCCTCACCCGTTCTGTCACAGATGGCGGCGACAGCTTAATTTTCCTGCCTAATTCCCTCATTGACAAACGGCTGTCCTTCTTCAGCTCCTCAATGATATTCAGATCAATCTGGTCAAGTTTCATTTCAACATCCTTCTTTTATGATTTTGTACACATTATCTCGGGTATTTTTGTAAATGACAAGTACAGTCCCCTAGAAATAGCATGTAAAAATGAATGTTTTCCGAACATTTTCTGAAAGCTGTCATATGCGCCCTCTGGATTGTTTATAGTATAGAATGAAAACGTGTCCACAAGGAGGGCGATTTATGCTGCAAACGCCGATCGGAAGACTTCGCACGATGGGTTTTATTGAAGGAATGTCACTCTTAATCCTGCTGTTCATCGCCATGCCGCTTAAATATTGGGCAGGCCTTCCGCTTGCGGTGACAATTGTCGGTTCGGTTCACGGCGGGTTGTTCATTTTGTATTTGCTTGTCTTGGCGTATGCAACCTTCTCAGTCAAATGGTCGCTGAAATGGTCAGCCGCCGGCTTCATCGCCGCTTTTGTCCCATTCGGAAACTTTTTGTACGACCGCGGATTACGGAAAATAAATAAGTAAGCGCGAAAAAGGCTGGATCTTTATGATCCAGCCTTTCTTATCAAAACCACTTTGTCAGCCACGCGATATAGTAGGCGCCCGGAATAAACATCAGCTGGGCGAGAAGAGTACCCGCCACCCTTGAGGTGACCATTGTGACAGAGGTCCATTTTAAATACGTATAGCTTCGTTTTCCTTTTGCCACATCATCGGCAAGAACGGATACCTTAGGATCAACAAAAATCGCCAGCAGCATCGTCGCAATTCCGTTGATCAAGCCCGATGCCATGACGGCTGTCGTACTGCGCTCCGGCGCCAGAAGGCCTGCGTACAAAGCTGAAAGCACGCCAATCGTATAAATCGATGTGATCAGCATGTTGATGACAAACAAACGCTTCGGAATCAAGCGGATGTGAAATCCCTTTACATATGAAAGAGACGGCAGACGCAAATAGGAAAGGGCATTTTTGAATCCTTGTTTTGAGAACCCCTTTCGAAACACTTGAAAAACGGAGCCGCCGCCGCTCGCCAAGTGAATAATCGCCCGTGAAAAAAGAGCGACAAAAGACGGGAGCAGGATAATGCCCAGGATGGTGCCGACTGTCGATCCGAAAATCAAGAAGCGGAACTGTTCGCCTACAATCGCCAGTGCGTTTTTTCCCGCATCATCAATTAAATGTCCGGTAAAGGGCTGCTGCACCATGTTCGACATTCTGGACACGATGACCATGACATTAAAAAGGGAAAGCGCGGACGCAATAAATCCCACGCGGGCCCCGGAAAGCCTTGTGGCGTAAGCTAAGGTTTCTATCGAGTGAATCAGTAATAAAAAACAGAAAATAAAAAGTACTTGTGTTGTCATGACATGCACGTTATTCTTCCTCCAATTTCATCCTAGAGATAAGACTCGAAAGAAGACAAAGAGGTTTCAGTGCGATGTGTTTTTTAACAATAAAAAAACCGCCGGCATACGCCGAGCGGTTTGTCTTATTCTTTTCTATACGCAAATAAAGATTATATCATCCGCCAAGTCGGGCGGGTTAGATTCAT
>NZ_JAVAXX010000350.1:0-5929 GCF_042709275.1 Bacillus sp. LR_5
TAATGTTATCACCTCTTTGAATTTATAAGAACATAATATCATCTCTAAGTAAAAAGTCAATATTATTTTATAATTATTATAAAATAGTTATCTCTATTAAGCGATATCTAGTATTGAAAGTGTGGAAAAACCTTGTTGGAACAGCTTTTTATGGCACTTGATAATTTTTGAAGAAATAATTTTTCCTTCTCTATTTGCGAAACAAGCAGAGTAAGTGATAAACAAGGATATCAAAAATCGTATTTAAAAAAGAGTTGACATATCGGAATAATTTGAATTAACATGTTATTCAAACAAAAAACAATTGGGCAGCTGATCGGACCGCCGAAGGCTCTCATCTCTACAAGAACAGAGATGGGGGCCTTTTTGTTTTTTTGAAGGCGGGGTTGGCAGAAAGAGAGGGATAAAAGTGGCTGTGACCATCAGCATCAAAGAAAAGGCATTTGTTCAAGAGGGCCGCAAAAACACGGTCTTAGAGAACATAGAATTATCAATCGCACCAGGCGAATTTCTAACGCTTATCGGACCGAGCGGGTGCGGAAAAAGCACCCTGTTAAAGATTATTGCAGGGCTTGATTCTGAATATGACGGGAGTGTTGAAATTAACGGCCGCAGCGTAACAGCTCCGGGTATTCAGCAAGGATTTATTTTTCAGGAACACCGCCTCTTTCCTTGGCTGACTGTTGAGCAGAATATTGCAGCCGACTTGAATTTGAAGGACCCAAAAGTCAAACAAAAGGTGGATGAACTGATCGAGATTGTCAGATTGAAAGGATCGGAAAAAGCATATCCGCGCGAGCTGTCAGGCGGCATGTCACAGAGAGTAGCCATCGCCCGGGCCCTTCTGCGGGAGCCTGAGGTGCTGCTTTTAGATGAACCGTTTGGTGCACTCGACGCTTTTACAAGAAAACACCTGCAGGACGTGCTGCTGGATATATGGAGGAGGAAAAAAACAACGATGATTCTCGTGACTCATGATATAGATGAATCTGTTTATTTAGGAAATGAGCTTGCGATCCTTAAGGCCAAACCGGGGAAAATCCATAAGCTGATGCCCATTCACCTGGCGTATCCGCGAAACCGGACGACTCCGGATTTCCAAGCGATCAGACAGAGAGTGCTGTCGGAATTCGAGAAAACAGAAGATTTGGAGTACGCAGAAGGATCAGGGATATAGAAAGGGCGGAAGCGGAAATGAAAAAAGGACTCATTGTATTGGTTGCCGTTATTTTTCTGCTCGCAGGCTGTGGAGCAAATGGAGCCAGCGGTGACCACAAACAATTGAAGGAAATACGTATTGGTATTCAGCAAAGCTTAAGCCCGCTTTTGATCGCAAAAGAAAAAGGCTGGTTCGAAGATGCATTTGAAAAAGAAGGCATCAAAGTGAAATGGGTGGAGTTTCAAAGCGGTCCGCCCCAATTTGAAGGCCTTGCGGCAGACAAACTTGATTTTTCTCAAGTCGGTAATTCGCCTGTGATCGCTGGACAGGCGGCAGGCATTGACTTTAAAGAAATTGGCTTATCTCAGGATGGGTTGAAAGCGAACGGCATCCTTGTCAACCAAAACAGCGGCATTCAAGACGTTAAGGACTTAAAGGGAAAGAAAATTGCAGTCGCTAAAGGCAGCAGCGGGTTTGATTTTTTGTATAAAGCGCTTGATCAAGTGGGGTTGTCAGCTAACGATGTGACAATTATTCAGCTTCAGCCTGATGAAGCAGCTTCCGCATTTGAAAACGGATCTGTTGATGCCTGGTCCATTTGGGAGCCGTACTTGTCCTTAGAAACAATGAAACACGGAGCAAAAATCCTTGTGAACGGAGAAAGCACAGATTTATATTCACCGGGTTTTACTTTAGTAAGAACAAAGTTTTCAGAAGAGCATCCAGACGAAGTGGTCCGTTTTCTGAAGGTGTTTAATAAAGCCGTTGTATGGCAAAAGGAACATCTGGATGAAGCAGCGGACTTGTATTCTGACATTAAAGATCTCGATAAAAAGGTCGTCGAAAATGTGCTGAAAAATACTGAACCTCTGAATGAGGTCATCAGTGACGACATTGTGAAAGCGCAGCAGGAAACAGCAGATTTTCAATTTCGAACAAAGGCGATAGATAAGAAGATTGATGTGAAGGATGTTGTCGATAACACTTTTATCAAAAAAGCATTAAAGGAGCATTCCTCAGGAGGTGATCAATGATGAAAGCAGAGGCTGCGGGCTCGCTGCCCAAAACGAATGCGGAAGCGGTGCGAAAAAAGCCTGGAAGGAAGAGATACGGCTGGATGAAGGGGCTTTTACTGCCCGCTGTCATCATTGCCATCTGGCAGGTCATCGGCGGGCTGGGGGTTGTGTCCGCTACAGTGCTGCCTACACCTGTTACGATTGTTCTGACCTTTAAGGAGCTTATTTTGTCCGGCGAACTGTTCGGCCATCTGCAAATCAGCATTTATCGGGCGGCACTTGGTTTTTTGCTTGGCGCGGGGCTTGGATTGATAATCGGGATTTTGGCCGGATTTTCCAAACGGACGGAGCTGTATCTTGATCCGTCGTTGCAAATGCTTAGAACCGTACCTCATCTGGCCGTCACGCCGCTGTTTATTTTATGGTTCGGATTTGACGAAGTATCTAAAATTTTGCTGATTGCGCTCGGTGCCTTCTTTCCTGTCTATATCAATACGTTTAATGGCATCCGCGGGGTTGACGCGAAGCTGTTTGAAGTCGCCCAGGTGCTTGAATTTAAATGGCATCAGCAAATATCCAAAGTGATATTGCCGGCAGCCCTGCCCAATATATTGCTAGGCATTCGCTTATCGCTCGGCATTGCATGGCTCGGGCTCGTTGTGGCAGAGCTGATGGGCTCAAGCTCGGGAGTCGGCTATATGATCATGGATGCGAGACAGTTTTCACAAACGAATAAAGTCTTTGCAGGGATTATCATTTTTGCAGTGGTTGGAAAGCTGACGGATTCCTTCGTCAGGCTGCTTGAACGAAAGCTGTTAAAGTGGAGAAACAGCTACGAAGGATAAAAGATATAAAGGGGAGATGAATATGGAAATTCTTTGGTTTATACCAACTCATGGAGACGCGAGATATTTAGGATCTGAAAGTGATGGACGGACTGCGGATCATCTTTACTTTAAACAAGTCGCCCAGGCGGCAGACAGGCTGGGATATACAGGAGTTCTTCTGCCAACGGGAAGATCGTGCGAGGACCCGTGGCTTACAGCGTCGGCACTGGCGGGAGAAACAAAGGACTTAAAGTTTTTAGTCGCGGTAAGACCTGGTTTAATGCAGCCTTCTCTGGCAGCCAGAATGACATCCACCCTAGACCGCATTTCAGACGGCCGGCTGCTGATCAACGTTGTGGCAGGGGGCGATCCGTATGAGCTGGCAGGCGATGGCCTGTTTATCAGCCATGATGAGCGCTACGAGGCAACAGACGAATTTTTAACCGTTTGGCGGAGACTTTTGCAGGGAGAAGCGGTTTCCTATGAAGGAAAGCATATAAAAGTGGAAAACAGCAATCTGCTTTTCCCGCCGCAGCAAGAGCCGCATCCGCCCATCTATTTCGGTGGTTCGTCACAGGCTGGAATTGAAGCTGCCGCAAAGCATACAGACGTGTACTTGACATGGGGTGAGCCGCCTGAACAAGTAAAAGAAAAGATAGAAAGAGTCAAAAAGCAAGCGGCAAAAGAAGGGAGATCCGTTCGATTTGGCATTAGGCTGCATGTCATTGCCCGTGAAACTGAACAAGAGGCATGGGAAGCGGCAGAGCGCTTGATCAGCCACTTGGATGATGACACCATTGCCAAAGCGCAGGCAGCTTTGAGCCGTTACGACTCTTCAGGCCAGCAGCGGATGGCCGTCCTTCATCAAGGCGATCGGACAAAGCTTGAAATCAGCCCGAATCTGTGGGCGGGGATCGGCCTGGTCAGAGGAGGGGCAGGAACAGCTCTTGTCGGTGATCCGCAGACGATTGCCGACCGGATAGCGGAGTACCAGGCACTCGGCATAGAATCGTTTATATTCTCCGGCTATCCGCATTTAGAAGAAGCGTATTATTTTGCAGAGCTTGTATTTCCGCTTTTGCCGTTTGAAAATGATCGGACGAGAAAGCTTCAGAACAAAAGGGGAGAAGCGGTAGGAAACACTTATTTTGTCAAAGAGAAAAATGCATGAGTTTAACTAAAATACAGTCCCCGAACATGGTATGATATTCAAAAAAAGGGGGCTTTTTTTCTGAAAACATTGAGAAGCGCGGCAGTCATTTGCCTCATAGCTATGCTGTCAGCATGCGGACATTCAAAACAGATGGAAATCAAAGCGGCGGACATATCAGATCTTGAAAAAAACAGAATGGATGTTGCAGCTTCACAGGCATTCACTGCTGAAGCCGTCAATATCGGTGAAGGTATTTCTTCAGCTGACATATGCATCGAACATTATCAAAAGGGAAAGCTTGTTGAGAGGTTAGGACCGGCTAGTGCAGATTATTCAGAGGAAAAACCCGATACCATACAATTTGTTTATTTTGAGAATGAAGAGGGGGAAGGAAAGAATAAACATACCACCATTCATTTTGGCATTGTGGATAAACAGGGAAATATAGCGGCTGATTCATCGGTGAAACGCGACGATAGCACAACACAGGAAATGACTCAGAATATTTCATCGCCGGAACCGATTACTTTCGAGAAGCCTGCTTTGATCGGCAGCAGTATTAGAGGGACTGACGAGACAATGCACACCTCTGAACATAAAAAAGAGCTCATTAAGCATCAAGATGCGTTACTGTATTATGTGGAATTGCATCATTAGAATGGGCGGCTTCAGGCCGTCTGTTTTACAAAGCGGTATGCTTGCTTTTTTGAATGGTGCATGATACATTTTAAATCGTAACGATTTCGATTTAAAGGGAGGCTATGTGACTTGGCTAAAAAATCAAAAGTGGCAAAAGAGTTAAAACGCCAACAGCTTGTTGAGCAATACGCTGGTATTAGACGCGAGTTGAAGGAAAAAGGAGATTACGAGGCACTCAGCAAGCTGCCAAGAGATTCAGCACCGGGAAGGCTTCACAACCGCTGCATGGTAACGGGGCGCCCAAGAGCATATATGAGGAAGTTTAAAATGTCCAGAATCGCTTTCAGGGAGCTGGCCCATAAAGGCCAGATTCCCGGTGTGAAAAAAGCAAGCTGGTAAGAAAAAACTCCGGCCGATTACAGCGTGCCGGAGTTTTTTTCGTTTTTCTTGAAAGAGATGACGTAGGAAAGGTGCTGGATGATCATGATGATAAACACAATAATAATAGGGAAAAACGGAATGCGCGATTGAAATAGCGGATAAAAAATGAGAAGAACCGCTGCGGCAGGCAGCGAGAAGTAGACAGCGATATATGACGCGCGACATGCTTTTGCCGTCATCATCTGCTCTCTTTCATCCTGCTCTTCAAACTCATCAGGCAGAAGTAGCTGCTTTCTGGCAGGGCGGCTTTTTTTCTGTAAGTACAAATAAACCGCAGACGCCGCAACAAACAGAATAAAGGGGGTGAGGTTTAAATCAAATACCATCCCGCCGCTCTTTGTGCCGAAAAAAGATGCTATGCCTTCTGAGGCTTCAAAGTATGAAATCAGCGCCCAGCATGCAAGGCCAAATAAAACAAGGTGAAAAGCTGCTTTTGTTTTCATGCTCATCTTAGTTTTCCTCCTCTAACCAAAAGACATCCTCCATTTTCATGGAGAAGGCTTTGCAGATTTTCAGTGCTAACAGCAGTGAGGGAACATAATCGCCTTTTTCAATCGCTGCCACAGTCTGTCTTGTGACGCCGACCGTTTCTCCGAGTTTTTCCTGAGAATAGCCGAAGCGTGCCCTCAGCTCTTTTACTTTATTTTTCATCATGACGTCTGTCCCCTTCACAATCTCGATTGATTATATTGTA
>NZ_JAVAXX010000351.1:0-5879 GCF_042709275.1 Bacillus sp. LR_5
ATCAGGCAGCTGGTTTGGCAATAAGCGATGAAGAACACGCATGTTCCCGTAACCTCCGCCGATCAAGACCAATTTTTTCATTTGAATTCCCCTTTAATCCGAAGAGTATGATAGACACATTGAAGAAAATACGAACTATGTAAAATAACATCTAGAATTATATCGAATTTGATCTAAAATCACAATAATAGTTTCAAAATAACCTACAATTTAGCCTGAAAACACAAATTAGTAAAACGTTATTTGAGAAATAATATGTTACGATAATAAATTTTGAATCATCCGTTGTCTTTGACGAATAGTGAAAAATTCGCGATAATGGACATATGTGAGGTGAAACCGCATGAATCCAATGATTGAATTTTGTGTCAGCAATCTGGCTCACGGCTCTCAGGAAGCCCGGGAGATTTTGGAGAAGGATCCCAACCTTGATGTCCTTGAATATGGCTGCTTAAGCTACTGCGGGACATGCATGGAATCGCTTTTCGCTCTGGTAAACGGAGAAGTCGTCATGGGTGAAACGCCTGCTGAGCTTGTTGAGAATATATATACCTTTATTGAAGAAAATCCAATGTTTTAAAGAAAAGGGCCTGGACAGGCCCTTTTTTATTTTGCCGTACAAAAGAACTAAAAAAATGTGTAGACATCAAAAAATATTATTGTTATCGTATAAAAGATATTTTTTTAAATAAAATTTAAGAGGTGTACGAGTATTCATGAATGTTCTGTGGGGGCTGCTGGGCGCAGTTGCGATCATTGCTATCGCGTTTTTATTTTCAGAAAAGAAAAGCAATATTAAGATAAGAACCGTCATCGTTGGTTTATGCACACAGGTGGCGTTTGGATACATCGTGTTGAAATGGGAAGCGGGACGCGCTGTTTTTTTATGGTTTTCAAGCCGTGTACAGCTTCTGATTGACTATGCGAATGAAGGCATCAGTTTTATTTTTGGACCGCTTCTAAAGGTCGGAGACAGTCCGGCCTTTGCATTAAGTGTACTGCCCGTTATCATTTTCTTCTCAGCACTGATTGCAGTTTTATATCATTTGAAAATCATGCAGCTCGTTTTCCGTGTCATTGGCGGCGGATTGTCGAAGCTCCTTGGAACAAGCAAAACGGAATCTCTGGCGGCTGCTGCCAATATTTTTGTAGGACAATCAGAATCTCCGTTAGTGATCAAACCCCTGATTGCCGGGCTGACGCGCTCTGAGTTGTTTACGATTATGACGAGCGGTCTATCGGCAGTTGCGGGATCTACCTTGTTTGGGTACGCGCTTCTTGGTATTCCGATTGAATACTTGCTGGCGGCCAGCTTTATGGCTGCTCCAGCTGGACTAGTCTTTGGTAAATTGATTATACCCGAAACGGAAAAAACGCAAACCGTAAAAAGCGATTTCAAAATGGATGAAGGCGAAGGCGCAGCCAACGTCATTGACGCAGCTGCAAAGGGAGCGTCAACAGGACTGCAAATAGCGTTAAACGTTGGGGCGATGCTGCTTGCGTTTGTTGCGTTAATCGCTGTAGTAAACGGTATTCTCGGCGGGGCTTTCGGCTTGTTCGGTTTAAAAGGCGTAACATTAGAATCCATTCTCGGCTATGTGTTTTCTCCTATCGCCTTTTTGATTGGCGTGCCTTGGCATGAAGCATTGCAGGCGGGAAGCTATATCGGCCAGAAATTGGTGCTGAATGAGTTTGTCGCTTATTCTAACTTCGGTCCGCACATCGGCGAGTTTTCTAAGAAAACTGCTACCATTATCAGTTTCGCGTTATGCGGATTCGCCAATTTTTCATCAATTGCGATTATGCTTGGTACGCTGGGCGGATTAGCACCCAGCCGCCGTTCAGATATCGCGCGTCTCGGCCTGAAGGCTGTTCTTGCAGGAACATTAGCCAATCTGCTCAGCGCAGCCATTGCCGGCATGTTTATATAAACGATAAAAGCTCCTTGCGTCAGTGCAAGGAGCTTTTATGTATGAAAAACGGGGGATAATTGTATTGTGTCCGCTTATAATAGCTTTTATACTAAGAAAAAGAAAAAAAGTTGGAGGCACCTATGAACTCATTTCGATTTACCAAAATGCACGGCCTGGGAAACAGTTATATTTATGTGAATCAATTTGAAGAACAGCTTCCAGAAGAAAAACTGTCAGAGATTGCAATTCAGGTTTCTTCTGTTTATACAGGGATCGGATCGGACGGAATGATCCTGATATGCCCATCAGACCAAGCGCCTGTTAAAATGCGGATTTTTAATAATGACGGATCTGAAGGGAAAAATTGCGGCAACGGCCTGCGCTGCGTCGCAAAATACGCATATGAGCATAAGCTGGTTGAGGAAACATCTTTTCTGATTGAAACTCTCTCCGGGCTTGTGAAAGCGGAGGTTCAAGTCGAAAACGGAAAAGTGAATGTGGTCACTGTCGATATGGGCGAGCCGCGCTTGACAAAATCCGAGCTTCCGATGCTTGACGGCGGGGAAGAGCACACAATCAATGAAACGATGGCATTTGGTGAAGTAGAACTAACAGGCACTGCCGTTTCAATGGGAAATCCGCATATCGTTTTTCCGATCGCAGACATTGAACAGGCACCCTTAACGACACTGGGACCGGTGATTGAGAAAGATCCGAGATTTCCGGAAGGCATCAATGTGGAATTCGTTGAAACCGTGAATGAACAAGAATTGCATTTCCGCGTCTGGGAACGGGGATCAGGGATTACTCAGGCATGCGGGACAGGAGCATGTGCAGCGGCAGTCGCATCTGTACTAAACGGCGTATCAAAGCAAAATCAAGACATCACGGTACATTTAGCAGGCGGGGATTTGGTGATAAACTGGAAAGATAACGGCCATGTAATGATGACAGGGCCGGCTGAAACCGTTTGTGAGGGTGTCTATTTCTTGTAAAACACCTTGTTTGAGAATTGGAACGATCATGTTTATAATAAAAGACAGCAACCGGTTTTTAAAAGGAGGTTCACAATGATGAGCAACCCGGTAACAATTACAGAAGCAGCTGCTTTGCATATAAAAGATATGATGAAAGAGCATGAAGAAGAAAACGCGTTTCTGCGTGTAGGCGTCAAAGGCGGCGGCTGCAGCGGACTTTCTTACGGCATGGGCTTTGAGCATGAAAAGAGTGAATCAGACAGTGTGTTTGATCAGCACGGCATCACTGTTCTAGTTGACAAAGAAAGCCTTGACATCATGAACGGCACCGTGATTGATTATAAACAATCCATGCTCGGCGGCGGCTTCACCATCGACAATCCAAACGCCATCGCTTCATGCGGCTGCGGTTCTTCGTTCAGAACAGCAACGAATGCAGGCAAGCCTGAAGAGTGCTAGGCACTAAAAACGGATAGCAACTATTAATGACGCTTTTCTTAGCGATAAATCATCGTTAAGGGAGGCGTTTTTATTATGGGGAAATGATGCAGAGACTACCGGGGACTTAGGCAAGAGAAACTCTGCTTTGTTGTTTGGTTTTTTGTTGTAAATACAGCAAAGTTACGCTATATTTAATGCAGAGTATATTTTATTGTATTTACAACAAAATCACGATAGGGAGTTGATGATGAAGAAGATTTTTGGAATGGTAACAAGGTCAGTATCTGTTCCGTGTTTAAATATATTAAAAAGGGACACAAGACAATTGAATTTTAAATAGAGGGGGCTGAATCCGAACAATGAGTGTAAAAATAAAAAAATGCAGCCGGGAAGATTTACAAACACTTCAACAATTGAGTATTGAAACATTCAATGACACTTTTAAAGAACAGAACTCACCTGAAAATATGAAAGCCTATTTAGAAAGCGCATTTAACACTGAGCAGCTGGAAAAAGAGTTATCCAATATGTCTTCGCAATTCTTTTTTGTTTACTTTGATCATGAAATCGCTGGATATGTAAAGGTCAATATCGATGATGCTCAGTCTGAAGAAATGGGTGCTGAATCACTTGAAATCGAGAGAATTTATATAAAGAACAGCTTTCAAAAACATGGGCTTGGCAAACATCTGTTGAATAAAGCTATAGAAATTGCGCTGGAACGTAATAAAAAGAACATTTGGCTAGGTGTGTGGGAAAAAAATGAAAATGCCATTGCCTTTTATAAGAAAATGGGGTTTGTTCAGACCGGCGCCCACTCTTTTTATATGGGTGATGAAGAGCAAACGGATTTAATCATGGCTAAAACACTCATATAATATTTTTCGAAGGGTGGATGATGATGTATATTCCAAAATATTTTAAAGTCACAAATGCTGAAGAAATTTGGAATTTTGTACAAGAAAACTCCTTTGGTACGATTGTCACAACAGAACAAGGAAAACCAATTGCCACACATTTGCCGTTAGGATTCAATAAAAAAGATGATCATTACTATATTACGGGGCATTTCGCTTATGGAAATCCTCAGTGGAGAACGTTTGAAGCCTGTGAAGATGTGCTTGTGATGTTTCAGGGACCGCACGCTTATATTTCTTCTTCCTGGTATTCGCGCGAAAATGTTCCGACGTGGAATTATCAGGCTGTCCACATGTATGGAAAAGCAAGTATGTTAGAGAAAGATGAATTAGCAGAAGAATTAACAATCATGCTGGAGAAATACGAAAAACATCGTGACAATCCTGTGTTATGGGATAAGCTTTCTCCAAAACTCTTAGAACGTGAATTGAAAGGTATCGTTGGATTTAAGATTAAGGTGGAAGACATTCAAGCGGCATATAAATTAAGCCAGAACCGCAATGAAACGGATTATATGAACATCATTGAACAGTTGCAAAATGAAGAAAATCCAAATGCAAAACAAATGGCAGAACTGATGGAAGATAAATTCAAAAAGCAAATATAAGCTTACTTTGCTGAAGAAGTAGCAGAAAACGCCAACTCAAGCGGAGAACCGCTGACTTGGCGTTTTTTTATGATTAATATTTATCCCCATTAAAAATGGAATTCTTCACAATCACATAATCCACATTGCGGATGGCGTCAAGTTTTGTTCCGCCTGCATAAGAAATAGAAGATTGAAGATCCTGCTCCATTTCAATCAGTGTATCCTTGATTGAGCCTTTATGCGCCACGTGCATTTTTTTGCCTTCGACATTTTTCTTTTCGCCTTTTTGGAATTCAGAGGCTGAGCCGAAGTACTCCTTGTAAAGCTTTCCGTCTTTTTCGATCGTTTGGCCTGGCGACTCTTCGTGTCCGGCAAATAGTGAACCGATCATGACCATCGTTGCGCCGAATCGGATTGATTTTGCGATGTCGCCATGGGTGCGGATGCCGCCATCCGCGATAATCGGTTTGCTGGCAGCCTTGGCACACCAGCGCAGCGCTGCTAATTGCCAGCCGCCTGTGCCGAAGCCGGTTTTGATTTTCGTAATACATACTTTTCCCGGTCCGATGCCGACTTTAGTGGCATCCGCTCCCGCATTTTCAAGCTCTCTGACCGCTTCTGGCGTTCCGACATTGCCAGCAATAACAAAGCTGTCCGGCAAATGTTTTTTAAGGTGCTGGATCATTTCAATGACAGCATTTGAGTGCCCGTGAGCAATGTCAATTGTCACGTATTCAGGAGTCAGATTTTCTTCTGCCAGCTGGCGGACAAATTCATACTCCTCATCTTTGACGCCCACGCTGATAGAAGAGAATAACCCGCGTGCGTTCATATCTTTAATAAAATCAATTCGTGTCTCAGGCTCAAATCGGTGCATGACATAAAAGTAGCCATTTTCGGCTAATTGAATCGCTAGCTTTTCATCTATAATCGTCTGCATATTGGCAGGGACGACGGGTAATTTAAATGTACGTCCGCCTAAACGTACGGATGTATCACATTCTGAACGGCTATTTACAATGCATTTTGCAGGAATTAGCT
>NZ_JAVAXX010000352.1:0-5853 GCF_042709275.1 Bacillus sp. LR_5
TAGGAGGTTTCAAGATGCCGCAAGAAAACAATACATTTTATATTACAACACCGATTTATTATCCGAGCGGAAAATTACATATCGGCCATGCATATACGACAGTCGCGGGAGATGCAATGGCACGTTACAAAAGATTAAAAGGGTTCGATGTTCGCTATTTAACGGGAACGGACGAGCATGGACAAAAGATCCAGCAAAAAGCTGAACAGGAAAACATTACACCTCAGGAGTATGTGGATCGCGCAGCGGCAGATATTCAAAAACTGTGGAAGCAGCTTGAAATCTCAAACGACGACTTTATCCGCACGACAGAAAAACGGCATAAAGTTGTCATTGAAAAGGTGTTTCAAAAGCTTCTTGATAACGGGGACATCTATCTTGATGAGTATGAAGGCTGGTACAGCATCCCCGATGAAACGTTCTACACGGAAACTCAGCTCGTTGATATTGAGCGGAATGAAAAGGGAGAGGTCATCGGCGGAAAAAGCCCTGACAGCGGTCACCCAGTTGAATTGATCAAAGAGGAATCTTATTTCTTCCGCATGGGGAAATACGCGGATCGCCTTCTGAAATACTATGAAGAAAACCCGACATTCATTCAGCCAGAATCACGCAAAAACGAAATGATTAATAACTTTATCAAACCTGGACTTGAGGATTTGGCAGTATCACGTACCACTTTTGATTGGGGCGTGAAGGTGCCGGAAAATCCAAAGCATGTTGTATATGTTTGGATTGACGCACTATTTAACTATTTAACGGCACTTGGTTATGATACAGAAAATGATGAGCTTTATCAAAAATATTGGCCTGCCGATGTTCATTTAGTCGGTAAGGAGATTGTACGGTTCCATACCATTTACTGGCCAATTATGCTGATGGCTCTGGATCTTCCGCTGCCGAAACAGGTATTCGCGCATGGCTGGCTTTTGATGAAAGACGGAAAAATGTCGAAATCAAAAGGAAACGTTGTAGATCCGGTTACATTAATTGAACGCTATGGTTTAGACGAGCTTCGCTATTACCTGCTTCGTGAAGTGCCGTTCGGATCTGACGGTGTTTTCACGCCGGAAGGATTTGTTGAGCGAATCAACTATGATTTAGCGAATGATTTAGGAAATCTATTGAATCGTACTGTTGCGATGATCAATAAGTATTTTGACGGACAAATTGGTTCTTACAAAGGTGCTGTTACGGAATTTGACCAAACGCTCACTTCGGTTGCTGAAGAAACAGTGAAAGCTTATGAGAAAGCAATGGAAAATATGGAGTTCTCGGTAGCACTTTCGACTTTATGGCAGCTCATCAGCCGCACAAACAAATACATTGATGAGACAGCTCCATGGGTGCTTGCGAAAGATCCGGCAAAAGAAGAAGAATTGCGATCAGTTATGTATCATCTCGCTGAATCATTGCGTATTTCAGCGGTACTGCTTCAGCCATTCTTAACAAAAACACCTGAAAAAATGTTCGAGCAGCTGGGCATTACTGATGAATCTTTAAAAGCTTGGGACAGCATTACAACTTTCGGCCAGCTGAAAGATACAAAAGTACAAAAAGGCGAGCCATTGTTCCCTCGTTTAGAGGCAGAAGAAGAAATTGCTTACATCAAAGGGAAAATGCAAGGTTCAGCACCAGCGAAAGAAGAAACAAAAGAAGAAGAGCCTCAAGAGGTCGATCGTTTACCTGAAATTACGATTGATCAATTCATGGATGTAGAGCTTCGCGTAGCTGAGGTCATTGAGGCAGAGCCAGTGAAAAAAGCAGACCGTTTATTGAAGCTGCAGCTTGATCTTGGTTTTGAAAAGCGCCAAGTGGTATCCGGTATTGCGAAGCATTATACGCCTGAAGAGCTTGTTGGAAAAAAACTCGTTTGTGTAACAAATCTAAAACCGGTTAAACTCAGAGGAGAGCTTTCTCAAGGTATGATCCTTGCAGGAGAAGCAGACGGCGTTTTAAAGGTCGTGTCTATCGATCAGTCGTTACCAAAAGGCACAAGAATTAAATAATGATAAAACAAAAGGTGTTTCACGTGTAACAATTCGTCGAACACCTTTTGTGTTTCGACAAGAAAGGAGTTTTTCACTTATGTTGTTTGACACTCACGCGCATTTAAATGCAGAACAATATGATACTGATCTGGATGAGGTTATTGAACGGGCAAAAGCTGAAAAAGTTGAACGAATTGTCGTAGTTGGTTTTGACCGTCCGACGATTACCCGTGCGATGGAAATGATTGAGGAATATGATTTTATTTATGCAGCCATTGGCTGGCACCCTGTTGACGCTATTGACATGACAGAGGAAGACTTAGCGTGGATTAAAGAGCTTTCTGCTCATGAGAAAGTGGTAGCAATAGGGGAAATGGGACTGGATTATCATTGGGATAAATCACCTAAAGATATTCAAAAAGAGGTGTTTAGAAAACAAATCGCCTTAGCGAAAGAGGTCAATTTGCCTATTATCATTCATAACCGTGATGCAACGGAGGATGTCGTGACCATTTTGAAAGAGGAAGGCGCAGAAGCTGTGGGCGGAATCATGCACTGCTTTACAGGAAGTGCGGAAGTGGCAAGAGAATGCATGAAAATGAATTTTTATTTATCATTTGGGGGACCGGTGACATTTAAAAATGCGAAGAAACCGAAGGAAGTAGTGAAGGAAATTCCCAATGACCGGCTGCTGATTGAAACGGACTGCCCGTTTCTCACACCGCACCCTTTCCGCGGGAAAAGAAATGAGCCAAGCTATGTGAAATATGTGGCAGAACAAATCGCCGAATTAAAAGAAATGAACTTTGAAGAGATTGCTTCCATCACGACTGAAAATGCGAAAAGACTTTTCCGTATAAACTGACAAAAAACGCTAGCGGGTTTTGTAAGAGCTTGTCCCTTACAGCGTTTTTCTATAAAAGTTCTACATGCTTTCTTCTCCTCATAGGATAGGTTTGTCGACAAGTCTTTCTTCCGTTTCTCAGTGTATTTCAGGATAATGAAGAAGACACTGAGCTTTTGGGAGAAAGAGAAGGGAGGGTTGACAGCCTTTTAGATACTCTATATAATCTCTCCGAGGAGAAGGAGGCGTTTTTCATCACACAAAAAATGAAAAAGCTGTTTTCCGTAAAGCTTAGCAAAAGCAAAGTCATTCTGGTTGCTGCTTGTTTGCTTTTGGCAGGAAGCGGGACTGCGTACGCGGCTCATGAGCTGACGAAACAATCAGTCTCAGTTTCTATCAATGGCAAAAAGAAACATATACGCACACATGCAAATACAGTCGGTGATCTTTTGGAGACGCTTGATATAAAGACAAGAGACGAAGACAAGATCACACCTGCTAAACAGACAAAGATAACAGCAGACATGGACGTTGTGTATGAGGCTGCAAAACCTGTGAAGCTTACAATAAACGGGGAAGAAAAGACATTATGGTCAACAGCAAAAACGGTCGGTGCATTACTGGACGAACAAGATGTTGATGTGAAAGACCAAGATCAAATTGATCCCGCAATAGATACAGATATTTCGAAAGACATGAAGATTAACATAGAGCCCGCATTTCAGGTTACTGTGAATGATGCAGGGAAACAAAAGAAGATCTGGACGACTTCGACTACGGTCGCTGACTTTTTAAAACAGCAAAAGATGAACATAAAAGACGAAGATAAAATCAAGCCTGCGTTAGATGCAAAGCTGACGAAAGGAAAGGCTGATATTACAATTACTCGTATCGAAAAGGTCACCGATGTAGTTGAAGAGAAGATTGCGTTCGATGTGAAAAAGCAAGAAGACGCTTCTCTTGAAAAAGGGAAAGAAAAGGTCGTCCAAAAAGGAAAAGAAGGCAAGCTAAAAAAACATTTCGAAGTCGTTAAAGAAAACGGTAAAGAAGTGTCCAGAGAGCTTGTAAAAGAAGAAACAGCTGAACAAAGCAAAGATAAAGTGATTGCTGTCGGCACAAAGCAAAGCAGTCCAAAAGTTGAAACGGTCAGTGCTTCAGGTGATTCAAAAACAGTTGTGTCCCGCAGCAATGAATCAACAGGCAAAGTCATGACTGTATCATCTACGGCTTATACGGCAAGCTGCAGCGGTTGTTCAGGACATACAGCGACAGGCGTCAATTTAAAAAATAATCCGAATGCCAAAGTCATCGCTGTGGATCCAAATGTCATTCCGCTAGGCTCCAAAGTCCACGTGGAAGGCTATGGATATGCCATTGCTGCAGATACCGGTTCAGCGATTAAAGGGAACAAAATAGACGTCTTTTTCCCAGAGAAATCATCGGCGTACCGATGGGGAAATAAAACAGTCAAAATTAAAATCTTAAATTAATATATACTTATGTATTCAGAGGGTTTTGCGCCCTCTGTTTTTTTCGTTATAATAGACAAAGTGCATTTTCTGCTTATTAGACGCTCGATATAAGAAAAAGTTTCATGAATATACAAAAGTTTTTATTTTGTCTTGGAGGAAATAATGAAAATTAAAGAGATCATTGTGGTCGAGGGGCGTGACGATACGGCCCGCATCAAATTGGCTGTTGATGCAGACACAATTGAAACAAATGGTTCAGCCATCGATGATCATGTGATTGACCAAATCCGTTTGGCCCAGAAGACCAGAGGCGTCATTATTTTAACGGATCCGGACTTTCCGGGAGAGAAGATTCGCAAAACCATCTCAGAGGCTGTACCCGGCTGTAAGCATGCATTTTTGCCAAAGCATCTTGCCAAACCTAAAAACAAGCGGGGAATTGGTGTGGAGCATGCATCGGTTGAAAGCATTAGGGCATGTTTAGAAAATGTGCATGAGGAGATGGAAGCGCAGCCGAGTGACATTTCAGCTGAGGATTTGATTCATGCCGGACTAATAGGCGGACCTGCGGCCAAACGCCGCCGGGAACGACTGGGTGATCTGTTGAAAATCGGCTATACAAATGGCAAACAGCTTCAAAAACGGCTGCAAATGTTTCAAATTAAAAAAAGTGATTTTATGAGTGCGCTCGATACCGTTATGCGGGAGGAACAGAATGAATAAAGATATTGCGACACCGATTAGAACGAAAGAGATACTGAAGAAATACGGTTTTTCTTTTAAAAAGAGCTTAGGACAGAATTTCTTAATTGATACGAACATTTTAAACAGAATTGTCGATCACGCGGAAGTGACGGAGAAAACAGGTGTCATTGAAATCGGCCCGGGAATCGGGGCTTTAACCGAACAGCTTGCCAAGCGGGCGAAAAAGGTCGTGGCATTTGAGATTGACCAGCGACTATTGCCGATTCTGAAGGATACACTGTCACCTTACGACAATGTCACTGTCATTCATCAGGACGTGTTAAAGGCTGATGTCAAATCAGTCATTGAAGAACAATTTCAAGATTGTGATGAGATCATGGTAGTTGCCAACCTTCCTTATTACGTAACAACACCGATTATCATGAAACTGCTTGAAGAACACCTTCCGCTGAAAGGGATTGTGGTCATGCTGCAAAAAGAAGTGGCTGAGCGCATGGCGGCTGATCCTTCATCTAAGGAATACGGCTCGCTTTCAATCGCGGTGCAGTTTTATACAGAAGCCAAAACGGTGATGATCGTTCCGAAAACCGTATTTGTTCCTCAGCCTAATGTCGATTCCGCAGTCATCCGTCTGATTCTCCGAGACGGCCCGGCAGTGGACGTGGAAAACGAATCCTTTTTCTTTCAGCTCATCAAGGCAAGCTTTGCACAGCGTCGTAAAACGCTGCTCAATAACTTAGTTAACAATCTGCCTGAAGGAAAAGCGCAAAAATCAACGATTGAGCAAGTGCTCGAAGAAACAAATATTGACGGTAAGCGCCGAGGCGAATCCCTGTCTATT
>NZ_JAVAXX010000353.1:0-5842 GCF_042709275.1 Bacillus sp. LR_5
TATCAATATTAGTTGTTTCAATTATTGGAATTGGAGGCTCCTCAGTATTTATGATTTCTTCTACTGTGAAAAAGAATGAAGAACTTAAAGACAAAATGGAATTCCAAAAAGAGATAAAACACATCCAATATGAATTGACCGGGTTATCAAATGATGAAAGAGGCTTCTTGATTACCGGAGACAAAGAATACGACGAGGGTATGAAGGAAAAAGCAGACGATGTCTTAAAGAGCCTTGACCGGGTTAATGACTTGATTGATGAAGAGAGATATCAATCAAATATCGAAGACATTAAGACAAGTTTTACTCAGTATAGAGCTTTGAATCAGCAAGTAGTAACAGCCTACTCTTCAAATCCGAAAAAAGCAGAAACCATCCATTTTGGAGAAGAAAGAACACTAAGAAAAGAAGGCGTAGATCCGGCTGTCAATAAGCTGTCTGATCGCCTGGATCAAGAGGTGGAGGATCTAAAAGATGAAATACGAGGCAATGGGAAAATGAGTCAATGGCTCATCATCATTGTCACCGGGATATCAGTTATATTAGGCGTTGTTTTAAGCATAATGCTGTTAAAGTCTATAATGGTGCCCCTAAGAAGCATAAATAAGCAGCTGGAGGAAATTGCTCATGGCGACGCTGATTTAACCAAAAAAGTCATTGTGAAAAATAAAGATGAATTTGGTCAGCTTGCCCAATCGTTTAATTCTTTTACTCATTCATTAACTCAAATTGTGAAGCAGATCAGCAGCTCATCTGAACAAGTCGCCGCTTCCTCCGAAGAATTATCGGCAAGCGCGGAAGAATCGAAATCAACATCTGAACATATTTCCCGAGCCATGCAGATGGCTGCCGACAGCAATGTGAAGCAAAGCTCAATGACAGAAAAGAGCGCAGAATCCATCACTGAATTATTAGACAGTATATCATCAGTTGCTTCAAATACAGGGAACATAGCGGATCTTTCTTCTTCGATGAGAGACAAGGCTGAAATAGGCTCTAAGTCCGTCAACAAGATGTTAGATCAGATGAAATTCATAGATAAATCTGTAGATTCAGCCGGCAATGGATTGCAGACATTGGTAGCGAGCACAGCAGAAATCAGCGATATCTCTTCGCTTATCACGACGATTTCAGAGCAGACAAATTTGTTGGCACTAAATGCAGCGATCGAGGCGGCCAGAGCCGGAGAGCAAGGAAAAGGATTTGCTGTGGTGGCAGAAGAAGTTCGGAAGTTGGCGGATGAAACAAATAAATCTGCAAACCACATCCAATCGGTGGTAGCGACCATCCAAAATGAATCGATAGAAACGGTAAATAATATTAAGGTTGTTCAAGAAAATGTGAGCTCAGGTATTGTTCTTTCTCAAGAGGCAACAGGAAATTTCAATGAAATACTGAACCTCGTGGAACAGGTCACTTCTCAAATACAAGAAGTCGCAGCGGCAACTCAACAGCTTACATCAGGCGTTGAAGTGATTCAGCACACAGTTCATACATTGGCTGCTGGTACAAAAGAAACGTCAGCAAATACAGAAGCGGTTGCAAAATCTTCACAGGAGCAGCTTCATTCAATGGAGGAAATCTCCTATGCTGCAGAATCTCTATCCCAATTGGCGGAAGAACTTCAAACCGTCATTAATCGTTTTAACTATTAAACAGGCTACTTACGTGCAACCCCCATCTTATTCGGTGGGGGTTGGCTACTTTTACTGTGGTTGTTTCTACAAACGGAGCTAACTGACTTCTTTTAAGTAGCTCCGTTTGTATGGCTAGTCCAAATTTTGATCGATTGTCCCTTCAAAATAGTCATCGCTCACCTGTTCATGAGTTTCAGCCAATCCTTTTTCTAATTGCGTGCTTCCTTTATAATCTGAGGGCTCAAAGTATTTCCCGGCAACATCTGTTGTGTCATTTTTGTTTTCTTTGTTATGAGTTTGTGTTTCAGTGTTTACACTTTCTGTCTCAGTATTGCTGCGTATAGATTGCTGAAAATCATATTCCTTGTCTAATGAAGAAAATCTTTTATAATCATCAGGTCTGTCTGCACCGTTTTTTTGAGTCACTTTACTTCCTCCAGATTATTGATATTTTAGTGGGGGTAAGAACTTATTTCGTTCTTTTAGGATCGGAACCGTGTTTTTTAGGATCATCTGCTTTAAAAGCTGTTTCAGTCTCATGGTCATTTCTTATTTGTTCAATACTTGAATTTTGAATACCTTTCTTACTCATTGGTTTCACCCCTTTACGAAAAGTGTTGAATATCAACTCTTCTTATTTTGTCTGTTGATCAGGTATTCATTCACTTTTTTCATTCGCGCTTTCGCCAATCAGGAGAGGCGTTTTCATGCCAGCGTATTATCTAATAAAAGAACGTCATTTTTGAAACCTTTTATTAGCGCATTGCGTATAGCACGTTGGGGAAGACATCTCGATAAAAGAAATACAAAGGTTGTGAATTTATACTAACAGCACTGTGAATAAATCAAACAAGGGGGGGGGAAAAAATGAAGAAAATCGCATCATATTATTTAATGACATTAGGGCTATCCAGCCTTACATTTGGTTTGTTTTTAGGGTTTTATTCTTTCGTTATGTATGGCGATATGATAATTGCATTGTTTACGGCAGCAATTGCTTTATTATACGGTTTTGTGGTGTATGGCCTTTTTGCTGTTCCGCTCCAAATGAAGTTGCAGAAAAAAGCGAGAACATTCAATGTCATGTACCTATTGATTTACAGTGTGGTTGCTTTTATCGCAGCTTTCCTGTTTTTTGTTATCAATGAACCTGCGTCAATAGCATGGACATTGCAATCGTACTTTTATTATATGTTAAGTATTGCGGCTGCAGTGATTTACTGGTTATGGGATTCTCTGATCCTTTATAAACGAACAGCTTCCGGCGTATAAAGCAAGCAAATCAGGCTAACGTAGTTTTACCAATCGGAGATATATGGAGGTCAATAAAAATAAAGGGTATTGCACTAACATTGCTGCGTGAATCTAAAAGCTTTAGGTTTCATATTTTTTTAAAAAAATCCTCCGCGGATAAAGGCGCAGTATGGGGACATAATGAGAGCACACATTCGAACCGAATAGGTTTTCTAAGTGTTTTACGATACATACGTTCATCAAGATCATCACGTCATCAATGGAATATACAAACTATTGTTGTGGAACGGGCATCTCGAGCTGTTTGAGGAAAGAACATAGATGGTGGTTTATCGTTTTATCAGCGCTTATAGAACAAAGTTTTGGTGGCGGTCAATCCATACAGCTAAACAGAGGAGAGCGTGACAATGAATCTCGCTCTCCTCAGATTTATTTATTCACCCTGATGTTTTTCAACTAATGTGAATGTCCAATCTTTTAACATATGTTTCTGGACATATTTTTTTCCGTTTATTTCAATGTAAGGCAGGTCTGCCATGTCTCCAGCTAACTGTTTTGCTTCAGTCGTTGTTATTCCTAAAAAAAGTCCGATGTAAAAGTAAATATCCCGTTCTTTTATAAGCAAGATATCATTTTGTTCACTACCTTTTGTATGGTTCATCTGCTTTAAGCCTTCACCGATAAAATATCCTGCCAAAGCAATACCAATTCCTAAAAAAACGTCCATGTGTATGCCTCCATTATGTCAATGTTATGTTATACGGGCTTGGCATACTCCGGGTTTCATTATTTTTCAAACCTTTTCAATCTGTACACGGCCTGAAAAAAAGGTGGCACCGCCGCCCATATCGGACAATCGGTCTGGGGTTAGCGCGTTTACAAGCTGTTTTTTTCCTTGTTCATCCGCCCATAATCCTTGGCTGACAACGACACCTGGCAGCACTTGTTCTCCAACTGCAGCGGTCAGCTGGCATTCTCCCCGGCTGTTCCAAATTCGTACAGGTGCCCCATCAACGATTCCGTGTTCTTCAGCATCTTTTGTGTTGATAAAGAGCTTTGGCGTCTTTTCAAGCTTGATGTGTTTTTCATTATTGGAAAATGTTGAGTTTAAGAAATTATGGTTTGGCCCCGGAACATACATAAACGGATGTTCATTATCGGTTACAAGAGGTGTATATGTCGGTAAAGCAGGGAAGCCGTCTTGTTTCATTTTTTCTGAATATAATTCTATTTTTCCGCTTGGCGTTGGAAGTTCGCCCGGAAACAGCGGCTTTTCGCGTTTCGCTTTCATAAATGAATGCTTAGCAAGTGCATCGTAATCAATCTCTGCCAAATGCGGATTATCTGGATGGTCAAGCGCCTGGCGGATTAATTCTTCATCTGAATCTTTAAGCTCCTGGTCTGTGAATCCCATTGCTTCAGCCAGTAATCGGAAAACCTCAGTGTTAGACTTGCTTTCCCCATATCTCTCAATCACCGGCTGCTGAAGCTGAATGTAATGGTGCCAGTAGGAGGTGTAAAAATCAGTATTTTCAAAAGCGGATGTTGCAGGCAGTACAATGTCCGCATATGCAGCCGTTTCCGTTAAAAACAAATCATGAACCACAGTAAACAAGTCTTCCCGCAGCAAACCCTGTCTGACTTTGTTTGCTTCGGGCGCGACGACGGCAGGGTTCGTTCCATAAATAAATAGAGAGCGAATCGGCGGGTCTGTTTCCAAAAGCACCTTGCCAAGCTGATTCATATTAAATGACCTCGGGGTGCGCCCTTTCAATAAGTCGGGCCGCTGCAAGGCATTTGTGTTATATTCTAAAATTCCGCTGTTATGCTTAATTGCGCCGCCCCCTGTGTGCAGCCATTGGCCGGTGATCGCCGGAAGACAGGCAATCGTCCTGACAATCATTCCGCCGTTATCGTGATGCTGGGGTCCGTTTCCGATTCTGATAAAAGAAGGGGAGGTTTCCCCGTACATTTTTGCCAGTCGGTAAATATCTTCGGTACTGACATCGGTGATCGTCGATACCTTTTCAGGATCATATTGTTTAACGTGTTCACGGAGCTCTTCATAGCCAACCGTGTACTCGGACAGAAATGCTTCATCATGAAGGTTTTCTTTAAATAAAATGTGCATGATGCCAAGAGCAAGTGCACTGTCGGTTCCCGGCTTTATTGGAATAAACCAATCTGCGAGACGTCCTGTTTGATTTTTATGCACATCGATCACGACAATTTTGGCACCTTGTTTTCGCGCTTTTTGGGCGATCGTAATTTGGTGCATGTTTGTACTGACCGCATTGATTCCCCAAAAAATAAATAGTTTTGTATGAATGGTTTCCTCAGGATCGATTCCCGCGCTTATGCCCATTGTATATTTATAGCCTTCAGATCCCGCTTTGCTGCAAATCGTCCGTTCAAGCTGGCTTGACCCCATGCGGTAAAAAAAGCGGCGGTCCATTCCTTCAGCTGTCAATTTCCCCATGTTTCCGTAAAAGCTGTAAGGAAGTATGCTTTCAGCTCCCTCTTCATCAATCAGCTGTTTCCAGCGGGAGGTGATCGTATCGATTGCCTCTTCCCAAGAAATCGGTTCAAATATCGCTTGGCCTTTCGCACCTGTTCGTTTGAGCGGTGTAGTCAGCCGCTTTTCATCATATATGCGCTCCGTCATATTCCGGACTTTGTTGCATATGTTTCCGGCTGTGACAGGATGATCAGGGTCTCCTTGCACTTTTACGATCTTCCCGTCTTTTTTATGTATTAACAATCCGCACTGATCCGGGCAGTCCAGCGAGCAAACGGATTTGAAAATGCCGTTTTGTTGTGTGGCAAAAGATTTCATGGCCCAGTTCCTCTCTCTAGTTAGATATTTTGTAAGAATTATAACATTTCGGATCATAACGTCAATTCTGAAAAAAGAGATTGACATCAATCTGAGACTTCTTTATGATAAACGT
>NZ_JAVAXX010000354.1:0-5694 GCF_042709275.1 Bacillus sp. LR_5
TGACGACTCATTCTTTTTCGCGAAACGGCAGCTTTTGTTTGCGGGAATCGGCGTCATTGCTATGTTTTTTATCATGAATGTTGATTATTGGACTTGGAGGACATGGTCCAAATTGCTGATGGTTATCTGCTTTTTCCTTCTGGTGCTTGTTTTGATACCGGGCGTCGGAATGGTGCGGAACGGTTCAAGAAGCTGGATCGGAGTCGGAGCATTCAGCATACAGCCTTCAGAGTTTATGAAGCTTGCGATGATTGCATTCCTTGCTAAATTTCTCTCTGAAAAACAAAAAAACATCACATCGTTCAGACGGGGGTTCGTCCCTGCACTTGGCATCGTGTTTTCAGCATTTTTGATTATCATGTGCCAGCCTGACCTCGGAACGGGGACAGTAATGGTCGGAACTTGTATTGTCATGATTTTTGTAGCCGGCGCACGGATCGCCCATTTCGTCTTTCTCGGGCTGATCGGCCTCAGCGGATTTGTCGGGCTCGTACTATCGGCTCCATATCGGATAAAGCGGATTACCTCATACTTAAATCCATGGGAAGACCCGCTCGGAAGCGGATTTCAGATCATTCAATCGCTTTATGCAGTGGGGCCCGGCGGGTTGTTCGGAATGGGGCTCGGACAAAGCAGACAGAAGTTCTTTTATCTGCCTGAGCCGCAAACAGACTTTATTTTCGCCATCTTGTCAGAGGAACTGGGCTTTATCGGGGGAACACTTATTTTGCTCCTCTTCAGCGTCCTGCTGTGGAGAGGAATCAGAATTGCGCTTGGTGCCCCTGATCTGTACGGAAGCTTTGTCGCAGTCGGCATTATTTCAATGATTGCCATTCAAGTCATGATCAATATCGGCGTAGTCACGGGCCTGATTCCTGTAACAGGCATCACGCTCCCGTTTCTGAGCTACGGAGGCTCTTCATTGACTCTAATGCTGATGGCAGTTGGTGTGCTGCTGAATGTAAGCCGCTACTCGAGGTATTAACGAATGTATGTCCAAGCTTCCTGTCTAACATGAAGCTTGGAAACAATTGATGCGATAACCCTGTCCAACAAAACAGGGTTATCGTTATGTTATAGAGAAACTTAGACTGGGGGAAAAGAAATGCGAATTGCAATAAGCGGAGGCGGTACAGGGGGACATATTTATCCTGCGCTTGCTTTTATTAAAGAAGTGCAAAGACGTCATCCTAATGTGGAATTTTTATATATCGGAACAGAAAACGGGCTGGAGAAAAAAATTGTTGAGCGGGAGAATATACCGTTTCGTTCAATTGAAATTACAGGATTTAAAAGAAAATTGTCATTTGAAAATGTCAAGACTGTGATGCGTTTTCTGAAGGGCGTCAAAAAGAGTAAATCGTATTTAGCGGAATTTAAGCCCGATGCCGTAATTGGAACGGGCGGTTATGTATGCGGGCCGGTTGTCTATGCCGCTGCGAAAATGGGAATTCCGACTATTGTCCATGAACAAAACAGCCTGCCGGGCATCACGAATAAGTTTCTTTCAAAATATGTTAATAAAGTAGCGATTTGTTTTGAAGAAGCGAAATCACATTTTCCTAGCGAGAAAGTTGTATTTACGGGAAACCCGAGAGCCTCTGAAGTCGTCTCAATAAAGACGGGACGATCAATGGCTGAATTTGGGCTTTCTGAAGACAAAAAAACGGTCTTAATTTTCGGCGGAAGCCGAGGCGCTGCACCGATTAACCGCGCTGTCATTGACATGCAGGATGCGCTGAAAACAAGAGACTATCAAGTGCTGTATATCACCGGTGAAGTTCACTATGAAAAAGTAATGAATGAGCTGAAAAGCAAGGGTGCCGCTGATAATATGGTCACAAAGCCGTTTCTTCATCAAATGCCTGAGTATTTAAAGGCCATTGATGTCATTGTGGCCAGAGCCGGTGCGACAACGATTGCCGAAATTACTGCTCTCGGAATCCCAAGTGTTCTGATCCCAAGTCCATATGTGACAGCGAATCACCAGGAGGTCAATGCGAGATCTCTTGGCCAGCATAATGCGGCGATTGTACTGAAAGAAACAGAGCTCAGCGGGGAGAAGCTGATTGAAGCGCTAGACCGGATTGTACTGAATGAGCAAACGTTAAAGGAAATGAGCGAACGAACAAAGTCACTCGGTGTTCCTGACGCGGCTGCCCGTTTATACAGCGTACTCGAGGAATTAAAAAAATAGTAGAAAAGCAAATGGAATGCGGAGGTTTACGATGGAGAAAGTGATACAGGAATTAAAAGAACGCGAAGTCGGCAAGGTTCTTGCAAATGAACCGCTCGCGAATCATACAACGATGAAAATCGGCGGACCTGCGGATGTATTGGTCATTCCAAGCAGTGTAGATGCTGTTAAAGACATCATGGACGTGATTAAAAAATATGATGTGAAGTGGACAGTCATCGGCCGCGGATCAAATCTTCTTGTTTTAGATGAAGGAATTAGAGGCGTAGTGATCAAGCTGGGTGCGGGTCTTGACCATTTGGAGCTTGAAGGGGAACAAGTAACAGTCGGAGGCGGTTATTCAGTGGTCCGCCTTGCTACATCATTGAGCAAAAAAGGTCTGTCCGGTTTGGAATTTGCTGCCGGCATTCCAGGATCAGTCGGCGGAGCGGTTTATATGAATGCCGGCGCTCACGGTTCTGATATGAGCGAGATCCTCGTCAAAGCGCATATTTTATTTGAAGACGGAACGATTGAGTGGCTGACAAATGAGCAGATGGATTTCAGCTACAGGACATCTGTACTGCAAAAGAAACGCCCGGGCGTTTGCCTTGAAGCTGTTTTGCAGCTGGAGCAGAAGGATAAGGAATCAATCGTTCAGCAAATGCAAAGCAATAAAGACTATAGAAAAAATACACAGCCGTATTCAAGCCCTTGTGCGGGAAGCATATTCAGAAATCCGCTTCCGAATCATGCCGGGAACCTTGTAGAAAAAGCAGGCTTGAAAGGATATCAAATCGGCGGTGCAAAGATATCGGAGATGCACGGAAACTTCATCGTCAATGCGGGGGGAGCATCAGCAAAAGATGTGCTTGATCTCATTGACCATGTGAAAAAGACAATCCGTGAAAAATACGAGATTGATATGCACACAGAGGTTGAAATCATCGGCGGAAATCGCTGATTCAAGTTCTGACTGAAGCTGTTCATATGATATACTGTAAGCAAACGACAAACGGCATCATAGTATGCGGTTTGTTTTGGAATAGACAGACTTTTAACAGCTGTTTCATTTGAATAAGGTGAACAGGCAATGAACCCGGGTCAAGACCGAGAAAAAATCGTTACCATTGAAGAGCGGATCCCTAAAATTAAAGAGCAGAGGAAACAAAAGGCAAACCGCCGTCTCATTTCATTTATTATGCTCTTTTTTATTATGGTGCTGATCATTGTGTACCTGCAAACACCAATCAGTAAAGTATCAACAATCTCTGTTACAGGGAATGAAAATGTATCAAAAAAGGAAATTATCGACCTTTCCGATATTAACAGCGGAGATACTGAGTTTTGGAGTTTGGACAAGCAAAAAACAGAAAAGAAGATTCAGCAAAATAAATTAGTGAAAAAAGCGGAGATCAGCAAATCGCTTCCTAATAAAATCAACATTGCAATCGAAGAATATAAAGCGATTGCTTATTTAGAAAAAGACGATGTGTACTATGAAGTGCTTGAAAACGGCTCAGTTCTGCCAAACGAAGTAACGCCGGATGATGCCGGACCGATTTTAGTGAATTGGACAAACGCGAAGAAGCGGTCTCAAATGGCCAAGCAGCTCGATGCGTTGTCAAATTCGTTAAAACAGTCGATTTCAGAAATTTATTATACGCCTGTAAAAATGGATGAAAACCGTATTAAGTTGTACATGAACGACGGTTATGTTGTTACTGCATCTATTAAAACGTTTGCAGACCGAATGAAGACGTATCCTTCTATCATTTCTCAGCTAAGCAGCAATAAAAAAGGAATCATTCATTTAGAAGTTGCCACCTATTTTGAAGAGTTTGGGAAAAACGATAAAGCTGCTAAAAAGGAAGATGAAAATTGAGGGGCAAATCAGCAGTCCTTCTTTCCTTGATTATGCTTATCGCAGGCTTTTTGATTTCATTTTCTTTTCAAATGACAAAAGAAAACAACAAAAGCGCGGCTGAGACGGAAGAGTGGAAAAAAGAATATGCGCTGAGAGATGAACTTCTGAAACAAGAGAAAGAAAATAAGAAGCTTGAAAAAGAATTATATCAAAAGCAAAACAAAGTCCGCCAGGCGGAAAATAAGCTGAAGAAAGAGAAGTCGGAATACTATAATGTCCTCGTAGATACAGAAAAATACAGGATGTATATTGGGGAAGTCGGTGTGCAGGGAGAAGGCGTTGAGGTGACATTGGAAGATGCGTCATACATACCGGAAGGGGAGAATGTGAATAGTTACATCGTTCACGAAAGCCATATCTTCCAAGTAGTAAACGAACTGTATATCTCAGGAGCGGCAGCTGTCGCCGTTAATGGGCAGCGTTTGACGCATGATTCGTATATCAAATGCAATGGTCCTGTGGTAACGGTAGACGGGGTGCAGCATCCCGCTCCGTTTACGGTATCCGCTATTGGAGATCCAGATGTCCTGCTGCCCTCGTTAAATATCGCAGGAGGCCTAATTGATCAGCTGTCAATGGATCATATTTCTGTTTCGGCAGAAAAAGAGAAAAACGTACAAATGAAACCGATTCTGAAAACGAAGGAATGACTGAAAAAGCGGGTGAAATAGATTGAAAATAAAGCGTTCCTTCATAAGCATCAGTGTGCTTATGGTCATCTTCGGCCTGATGATATCTGTTCAGTTTAATTCGTTAAAGCACCCCGAAGTCCGGGATACAAGAGATATGTGGGATATTAGGGAAGAGCTGACATCAGAGCAGAAGAAGCAGGAAAAGCTGCTGTCTGAAATAAACAAATATGACAAACTGCTGAATAGCTATTCGCAAGCGAAAGAAATGACAAAAGAAACCGCGCTAAATAATACCTTGCAATCCTTAAAAAAAACAGCCGGCATGACCGATATAACAGGTAGCGGAATTGTCATTACGATTTCCCCGCTTTTTTCTGAAAGCTTAACAGGAGAGCCGATCGAAAATCCGCCTCCGGATTTGCTGAAAAAGCTGATTAATGAACTCAACTCCTACGGTGCAGAGCATATCTCGATTAACGAGCGAAGAGTTGTGAATCATACAGTCATCAGAGATATAAACGGCACTACAAAAATAGACGGATACGCCCTTGACGATTATCCTTTAACAGTAAAAGTGCTTGCCAAAGATCCGGACATGTTACACAGCAGAGTGAAGGGGTCAGGCCTTGAGGATCTTTTTGCATCTGAAAATTTAGCATTAAAAGCCGGTAAATCTGAAAGCAAACTAACATTAAAAGCATATGACAGACCACTGGACGTACAACAGCTTAAACTGCTTAAAGACTGAAAAGGAGGAGAATTGTCATGTGGCTGCCCGTGTTGGGACTGGTGCTCGGAATAGCGATTGGACTAATGACAAACTTAACGATACCGAGTGAATACTCAAACTATTTATCGCTTGCGGTGCTTGCCGCACTTGATACATTAATCGGCGGAATCAGGGCGCATTTACAAGGTACATATGATGAAATGGTATTTGTTTCCGGTTTCTTTTTTAA
>NZ_JAVAXX010000355.1:0-5685 GCF_042709275.1 Bacillus sp. LR_5
TCTTCTGTTTTTCGGGCTTTCGTTCAATTAAGATATGCGTTTCATCATACCATTGACACTTTTACTTCACTTGATTTTCAAACGTATTTACCAAATCCTCCATCTCGTGGGTTTTCCCTCTCGCCATTAAAGATTCAACAGCGGTTTCCACTTTTTGTCCGTTGAACAGGACCTGATGGAGAGCTTCTGTAATCGGCATTTTAACATCATATTTCTTCGAAAGCTGATAAGCCGCTTTCGTCGTGCGGACGCCTTCGACTACCATTCCCATCTCTTCAAGAACATCTTCAAGCTTGTACCCTTTTCCGAGCAAATTGCCCGCACGCCAGTTTCTGGAATGAACACTTGTGCACGTCACAATCAGATCGCCTACTCCTGTCAATCCAGAGAACGTCAAGGGATTTCCGCCCATTTTCGTTCCGAGTCTCGCGATTTCGGCAAGTCCGCGTGTAATCAAAGCAGCTTTGGCATTGTCGCCGTACCCTAAACCATCTGTAATTCCTGCAGCAAGGGCAATAATATTTTTTAAAGCCCCTCCGATTTCAACTCCGATAATGTCAGGATTTGTGTACACCCGAAAATTGTGATTAATAAATAGATCCTGCACCTCTTCTGCTGCCCTCATGCTCTTTGAAGATGCAGTAACAGTTGTGGGGTGCCGCAGCCCTACTTCTTCCGCATGACTCGGGCCGGAAAGGACAACGATATCTTTTCTGACATCACTCGGGAGCTCAATTTCCATAATTTCAGAGATGCGCAGAAGTGAATCTGGCTCAATACCCTTGCTGACATGAACAAAGACTGCCTTTTTCGTTATAAAAGGGACAGCCTGTCTCAGCACTTCCCGAATTGCTTTTGTCGGGACCGCAACGATAATGAAATCTGCGTCTGAAACAGCTGTCTTCATATCCGTTGTTGCCTCTATTGATTCTGGAAGCTTGACGTTCGGCAAATAATCTTTATTTTCATGCTGATCATTGATTTGATGGATCAGATCTGCACGGTGCCCCCACAAGGTTACATCGTGATGATTATCAGCTAACACTAAAGCCAGTGCTGTTCCCCAGCTCCCCGCTCCGAGCATTGTGACTTTTTTCATATTTGCTTCACACCTTTTTATTTTCTAGCTCTTGCAAATATTTTGATTGGTGTCCCCTCAAAACCGAACGCGTCTCTGATTCGGTTTTCTAAAAACCGTTCGTATGAAAAATGCATCAATTCCGGATCGTTTACAAACACAACGAAGCTTGGCGGCTTTACCGACACTTGAGTCGCATAGTAAATTTTCAAACGAGAACCGTTATGAGTCGGTGTCGGATTCATTGCCACAGCGTCCATGATGACATCATTTAAGACGTTTGTTTGAACTCGAAGTGAATGATTTTCACTAGCTTTGATAATCGCAGGCATCAGAGTATGGATCCGTTTTTTCGTTAAGGCAGACATAAATAGGATTGGCGCATAATCCAGAAATTGAAAATGATCGCGAATATTTTCTTCAAATTCTTTCATCGTGCTCTCATCTTTGTCAACAGCATCCCATTTGTTTACGACGATGACGACGGCCTTGCCCGCTTCGTGTGCATAGCCGGCGATGCGCTTATCCTGTTCAATAATGCCTTCTTCGCCATCCAGCACAACCGCCACGACTTCTGAGCGGTCAATCGCTTTCAGCGCCCGCAGTACACTATACTTCTCAGTCGTTTCATAGACTTTCCCTTTTTTTCGCATACCTGCAGTATCGACAATGACAAACTCCTGCTGGTTGTAAGTAAATGACGTATCAACAGCATCTCTTGTCGTTCCAGCCACGTTGCTGACAATAACGCGTTCTTCGCCGAGCATCGCATTCACAAGTGAGGACTTTCCGACATTTGGACGTCCGATCAGACAGAATTGAATAACTTCTTCATTGTATTTCGTTTCAGGAATGTTTTTAAAATGCTCTGCAACGGCATCCAGTAAATCACCCAGTCCGAGTCCGTGTGTTCCCGAAATTGGATACGGCTCGCCAAAGCCTAGCGAATAAAAATCATAAATATTCGCTCTCATTTCTGTGTTATCCAGTTTATTAACCGCTAAAACAACAGGCTTTTTTGTGCGGTACAAAATTTTCGCCACTTCTTCATCAGCAGCTGTCACGCCTTCACGGCCGTTCACCATAAAAATAATCACGTCCGCTTCATCCATGGCGATTTCAGCTTGCTGGCGAATCTGCGCTAAAAACGGCTCATCACCGATATCAATACCGCCCGTATCAATCAAATTAAAATCATAATTCAGCCATTCAGCCGAGCTGTATATCCGATCCCTTGTCACGCCAGGGGTATCTTCTACTATTGAAATTCTTTCTCCCGCAATCCGGTTAAAGATTGTGGATTTTCCTACATTTGGTCTCCCGACAATGGCTACGACAGGTTTACCCATAGTACCCTTCCTTTCAATCCAGCCGCTTTCATTTTTACATAAATTTTCAACCGGTTATTAAAATCATTTCATTCACTTTTATGAAAAGAAACCCTTCAGAGGAAGGGCTTAACTCATTTATTATATCAGTTTTTACTGGGATCACAACTATTCTTAAAAATGTTTCACGATCAAATACACGTCATCTCCGATTCTGTGAGCTATTCCATCAAGGATCGCCTCAAGATTTTTAGCGAAAAGCTCCATCTCCTTTTGGTCATTGCAAAAAAAGACAGGTGCTCCCCCTGCAACCCGATTTCGATTTGTCGTGATTACAGACAAAATCACTTTCGTAAGAGATTCACTCATCCTATCACCTTATCCTGATTCTTGATAAATTCAGTCGGCATTCTAATCGCATTTTCCAGGGTTGGAACATTGCTAATAATTTGAACAGCCGTTTCGGGATGGTGAATTTGCGGGAGAACAAATACTGCCACTCTCCCATCATTTAAATCCCGTTTTGCAATTGGTGTCAAAGATGGCTCTCCTGAATCCCGATAAACCCCGAGCACATTGGAAACATCAAATAAAATGGCCTGACGCTGCCCTAAATTTGCTATCGTCGCTGCTGAATTAAAGTTTTTCGGCGTCAAAATAAAGCCCATGCCATGCTTTAAAATCAGTTCCTGTTTCTCTGGAAGCCCGATATTCATCATATAAATATTATCAACAAACAGCCCAGGACCGTCAAAGCGCGGCTTTATGTACTCGATATCTACAATATCCTTCAACACACTGCCCGACATAAACTTCATAGCCAGTAAAAAACAAACGACAGCCGCTATGACAGCAGCCCAGATGGATAAAAACACATACGCAGAGGTTGTCAAAAGCGCTGTAAAGATCACAATATAATTTCTGCTTTCAAACGCAATGGCAATCCCCTCAATATATGTGCTTCCCCTTGAGACAAGTTCATACGAATCCATTTGCGTCAATGTGTTCCGCTCCATGTTTCGGACATCTCTAAATTGCGTCGCTGCCAATGTTAAAAATGTGATGGCCGTAAATTCCTCCTGCAAAAGCGCCGGCATAATAATTGCACCTAAACCAGCCGCTATCAACCCCAGCGCGATGTGAATCACTTTCCCATGAACATAGGTCGGATACTGGCGGTAATCCGTTTTCAGCATATAAAGCCTTGTCGCAATTCCGGCAATGACCCCAGCAATAATCGGATAGATGTAATCACTCATGACATTTTGGTAGCTCCTTTGTTTGATCTTTTGCTTTTCTGACCAATCTGGCTTGCGAGGTGTTCGTATTTAGATATGCCAAACAGCAATATCATCCCCGCAGAACACGCATTCAGCCATTGAAAGCCGCCGACAGCCATAGCCCCGGCCAACTTCTGGATCACAAATGAATACACCAGTTCGCCTTGGCACATCCCTAGGACAAATAAGACAAGCTGCTTCTCAAAATTCCTTTCAACAGAAGCTGTTAAAAGCACTATTAATATAACAGCAGCCCACTCAGGTTTTATGATGAACCAAACCGGGTCATATAATGCAAAAAGATAAACAAACGCATACGCGGCAACGAGCGTCAGATAGACCATGATGTAACGAAAACGATACATTCCCAAATACCCGGCATAGACACATCCGCAAACGAAAAACATCAAATATGCAGCATTCAGGGAAAAATATAAAGCGATGTCATGTATGCTTAGAATAATATTAGTTAAAATAAAGACAGAGACGGCAATTCGTCTTTTCGTCTTTTCAAAAATAAATGTTGTCAGAACCCACAGAAACCACATTGACCAATAGTAATAAAATTGTTCCATTTTACTTCCTCCATATTCCCAGTATGGAGTTCAGGCACATTTTTTAAACAATCGATCTCACATTAAGGAGTATGATCATGGGAAAAGACAGACAAGAGAAAAAACTCAAAGCTTCAGGCAGAGTCGAATCAGACCGCGACCAGTCCATTCACTATGACGGAGCGACAAGCCTTGAACAAAACGGAAGATTCAAAAAGCGAAAATCATAATACAAAAAGCCCAAACCACATATGGTTTTGGGCTTTTATCATTTATCGCACACTATAGCTTGATGTATTGATCCCTCTCTCTGTGAGCCAATGATGGGTTTCACCTTTGATCACAAGGGGCGCCTTTTGTAAATCGTCAATCGTTCTGGCGCCCAGCACGGTCATAATCATCTTTAATTCCTCAAGGATCAGCTGAATCTCCTCAAGCAGTCCTTCCTCACCACTGTCAGTCAGCGCTTTTAAAAAATGCCCTGCCATTCCGGTGCAAGAGGCCCCAAGCGCAATTGCCTTTGCCACGTCAAGTGCATCTTGCAGACCGCCAGAGGCGATCATGGTGCTTGCAGGAAACTCAGAGCGGATTTCCGCCAAACTTGCAGCTGTCGAAATGCCCCACGAGTTAAAAAAGGAGATTTTCCGCTGTCTTCGGAGATTTTCGATTTTCGAGAAATTTGTCCCTCCGTAACCGCCAATGTCAACAGCTGCAGCACCAGCTTCATACAGCTTTCCTGCTGATGCTTTGCTCATACCGAATCCGACTTCTTTCACAATGACTGGTACACTGACATGACTGCAAATTTGTTCAATACGTTTCAATGCGCCGCTAAAGCTTCTGTCCCCTTCAGGCATCACAATTTCCTGAATCACATTGAGGTGGATCTGCAGTGCGTTTGCTCCAATCATCTCAACGGCTTCCTTTGCCTGAGCAGCCGTTGCCTCGCTTCCCAGGTTGGCAAAAATCAGCCCGTTTGGGTTTTCCTTTCGAACAATTTCATAGGAAAGACGCTCTGATGGATCTTTTAATGCTGACATTTGCGATCCCACAGCAAGGGGAATTCCAGCCTGAGAAGCCGCTCGCGCAAGCGATTTATTAATCTCATATGTAAGTTTTCCGCCGCCGCCAGTCATTGCATTGATAAAAATCGGCGAACTGCTTGAAAGTTCGCCGATTTTTGTGGAAATATCTACTTGTTCTAATGCAAGATCGGGCAGACTGACGTGAACAAACGTAATATCATCAAGACCTGTTTCCCGCTTCTGGCCGGTGGACAAGGCATGATTGATGTGTTGTCTTTTTCGTTCTGCTCGAGTCACGTTTATCACCAATTATTTTAGTTTATTCAGCTTATCTCCGATCAGATCTCCAAGCTGGAAGCCAGTGCTTGTTTCTTCCTTCGCTTGATATTGACGGTAATCTTCCTGGTCAGCTTTAGGCGT
>NZ_JAVAXX010000356.1:0-5633 GCF_042709275.1 Bacillus sp. LR_5
TTTCTTCAATCAAGCATTTGAGGGTAGTATTCAACTACAATTTACCTGTTAAAAATTGGGCCTCACCAAGTCCAAAACTCCAGTCAGCATTATCATTTTCAACAATAGATACAATTAAATCAGTTGATGCGATACCACACTCAGATTCCAGTCTTTCAGCTAACAGCCTGTAGAATTTTTGTTTCTTCTCTTCCGGTCGGGATTTACTTGTAACTGAAAGAACAACAAGATTTTTAGTTCGGTTAAATCCTAACCCAGTATCCTCAATAATCATATGATTTTCTGGATGTTCATGAACAATTTGATAACGGTCTTGTTGAGGCACATCAAAAGCCTCTACTACAACATTGTGAGCGACATCTAAAAGTTTTTTCAAACTTGATTGATCTCGCCCTTCTATTAAGTCAAAACGAAGTAATGGCATAAAATCCCCTCCTTCTACTACAACAGTCTTTTTAATTTCATTCGTTAATGTGTCAGCTATTTCCAAGCAGCTGCTACATTTAGAATAAAGTAATTTCCCAATAACCCCTTCATTCTGGTGTTAGTCAAGCCTATGTTATGATGTGTATTTCCATAGGCAATATACAGAATCAACTTCGAGTAAATTAACCATTTTTTGAAATAGCCTTATCACTTACTTTAGAAATCATTTATTCTTCTAAGCTTTAGTTTACATGAAGCTCTGCTATCATATATAATTCAAAATTAAGATGGAAGACATCTCAAAATCAGATATCAATTATGGAGGACTAGATGAATATTCAGTTGTTACAGGTTTTTCTCACTACTGCTCGTGAAGGCAGTATTTCCAAGGCTGCTCAGACTTTAAATTATGCACAATCGAACGTAACGAATAAGATACAACAACTAGAAAACGATTTACAGACAAAATTATTCTATCGCCATAGTCGAGGAATCACACTTACTCCCCCAGGGCAAATTCTTGTTTCTTACTCAGAGAAAATTCTACATACTATTGAAGAAGCTAGAGCAACCATGGGCGAATCATCCGCGCCTTCTGGGCCACTGCGTATAGGATCAATGGAAACAACAGCTGCAGTTTGGCTTCCTCAACTCCTTGCACATTATAATAACCTCTATCCAAATGTTGATTTGAACCTAGTAACCGGCCCTACGGAACAACAAATACAAGCAGTTTTACATTATGAGTTAAACGGCGCTTTTATTTCAGGACCTATTGAACACCCTGATTTAGTTCAAGAAAAGGTATTGGATGAAGAGATGGTTCTTGTTACAAGCGCTTCACACCCTGTGATTTCTTCCATTCAGGATGTTCAAACACAAACAATGCTTGTATTCCGTAAAGGATGCTCTTACAGAGCAAAGCTCAATCATATCCTCCAAGAAGAAGGTTTATTACCTATAAAATTAATGGAATTTGGCATACTTGAAGCGATCATTGGCTGTGTAAGCGCCGGCTTGGGGATTTCACTGCTGCCTCGTTCAATCATTGCTTCGCATGAAAAAGAAGGCCGCATTCGCAGCCACACTATCTCTGACAAATATTCTTTCGTATCAACCATGTTTATAAGGCGGAAAGACACTTTAATTACCCCTGCTTTATCTGCTTTTTTAACGCATATGAGGGATCATTTTCAGATAAAGAGGCCAGATCAATCGTAAATAAATGGATGGAAGGCATGCTTCGCCTCAAAATACCCCTGATCAGTTGTCTGATATAAAAATATAGGCGCATCTCAATGTTTGTATAGAGCAAAAAAGCAAACTTCGGTATGTAGTTTGCTTTTTCTTCGTGATTTTGCACTCTGAATCGTGAAACCTAGTCGATATTAGGATGTAGATTTTCCTCATTCAAAGAATTTTGAACGAAGGTCATTGCCCTAGACACTTGGTTGCGTCTTGAAGTTAAAGGCTGACTATTTCCTAAAGAGTCAATCACTCTCACAACTAATAAATATTCACCTACAGATTTCGGGTGCCGACGGAAAGAGAATTTCTGCTACTCAACACTCTTACGACCTTTAACTTGAGCTTCTTTCCAACTCTCTCCGCCATCAGTGGATACTTCAACTGTTACAATTGGATGTTCTGCCCATGTCCAACCGAAAATATCAATCTCTTCAAGTTCAACCAATTGTCCATTCGGCGGATGTACAATAATACTGTTTGGGCTAACAGCCCATACCGGTGACTCTTTTAGTTGTCCATCTACTACTTCTCAGTCAACATAATATTTGGCAGTGAAAGCACTGTTGCTTCGGGAAGCTGAAACAGTCATATGAGTCAGCCATTTTGTAGAATTAGTTCCATAATGGTCGGAAACAACAAGCCGAACAGAACCACCCCTTTCTACAGTTAACGGCTCATGGTTAATTTCCAAAGCTATTAATACGTTTGGGTTTAACGCCTTTGCTAGGGAGAGGTCTTTCTCGTACTCCGAATAGTATTCGTGGGTGTAAACTCCTTGATCAATTACCGGATGTTCTTCCTACCTTACGAAGAGGCGAAGCAAGAGGAAGGATGATTGTAAATTTGGTTGAACACATTTAATAAGCAATGCAACCGGCGAACAAGCACTTTGTCCTTCCTGCAGATCTGAGTGATATTGCTGTTGATTGATCAACTTGTTTTTGTTCGGAATATACTCAGTATATAGCCGCATATTCCCCCTGTAATAGCTGGAATGAGCCACCCCAGCCCTATGTTATACATAGGAAGAATCTGAGTGAAAATATGATTCACAACTTCAATTTTTATTCCCGCCTCCTTCAAACCGTCAAATAAGCTGATGATGAATGCGAATAATAAACTGCCTTGATACACTTCTGTCTTCCCTTTAAATACAGAATGCAAAAACGTTAAAAATATTAAGGAAATCGCGATAGGATACATCGTCAGTAAGACAGGCATTGACACCATAATGAGCTGGGTTAACCCTATATTTGCGACAAGCGTACTAAACACTGATAAAACGACAGCAATTTTTTTATAAGAAATGTTCGGAAATAGTTCATGAAAAAATGAAGAACACGCAGTGATCAGTCCGACACTTGTCGTCAGACACGCCACTGTAATCATTAAGCCCAATAAGATTGAACCATAAGAACCAAAATAATAGGATGAAACCTTAGCCAAAACCTCTGCTCCATTTTCTAAAATCCCCAGTTCTTCAACGCTGGAAGCCCCCATATAGGAAAGGGCTGTATACATAACTGCTAAGAGTACAGCTGCAATCGCGGCTGCTTTTGCACAAACACCCATCAGCTGTTTTTTGGTAGAAGCTCCTTGTTCTTTCAATGCATTCACGATGATAATTCCAAAAACAAATGCTACAAGGGCATCCAGAGTGAGGTATCCTTCCTGAAATCCTTTAAAAAACGCTTGTGATGTGTACCCTTTTGATGGTGCTTGAATGGTTCCAATTGGGCGAATAAGAGCTACCACTACAAGCAATCCGATAAATGTCAGCTTAATTGGCGTCAAAAATTTACCAACTATATCAATGATTTTTGAAGGATTGAGTGATAACAAGCATGCCAATGCGAAAAATAATATTGTAAATATGATCAATGAGACAGGGCTTGCATCATTTGATAAAAAAGGTTTTACCCCAATTTCAAACGATACGTTTCCTGATCTCGGGATAGCGAAAAAAGGCCCGATTGCCAAATAGAGAATCGTCGTAAATACAATGCCAAACACCGGGTGAACACGGCTGGCTAACGACTGTAAGTTTTGTTTACCCGAAAAAACAAATGCTGTTATAGCCAGTAATGGCAATCCAACTCCGGTCACTAAGAAACCTGCATTAGCGATCCATACATTTTTTCCAGCCATTTGACCAAGCATAGGCGGAAAAATGAGGTTTCCTGCTCCAAAAAACAATGCAAATAGCATTAATCCTATAATGATGATATAGGAAGCAGACACTTTTTTTGACATTATATATCCTCCGATTAAAGTAGACACTTCTTGAATAGCCAGGAAACATTACAGATGCTATTTGCACTGGCACAGTGTTGATTCCAAAATAAGCTTGTGTCAGTTTTATATATTTTTATCAAGTTTAATAAAAGCATGATTTGATAGTTTCCGATATCGGTTAAAAAACCAATTGCACCAAAACCATATAAACAACGGTTCCCCCCGCTATGGAAAGAAGCATATTTTTCTTCCACAAGTGAAGCAGTACAACTGCAGCTGCTCCAACTAATTCAGGAATGCCATGACTTCCAGAAAGCAGACTCACATCTTTTAAACAATAAATGACCAAAAGCCCGATTACCGCTGATGGCAGCACTTTACCAAGATACTGTACATATTTCGGTGTCGGTTTGCCAGACGGGAAAATCATGAATGGAAGGAACCGTGTCAGCATTGTTCCTAGCACGACCATTGCAATGGTGATCATTTGCTGCGTCATAGTCATCGTCATACGGAAACCTCAGCTTTCTCCAATGGTTTTCTCAGAACAGTCAGTACCCCTAAAATGGCGAGCATAGCAGGAATAATAAATTGGTTTCCGCCAAAAAGGATAAGACAGGCTACTGAAAGTCCAAGTCCTGAGAGAGCACTGTAATGCTTTTTTTCTTTCATCCATTGTTCTATGAATATCACAATAAACAGAGCAGTCATCACAAAATCAAGCCCTTCGGTATTAAACTTCACGTACGACCCAAAGATACCTCCTATCGCTGCCCCCGCGACCCAATATAAATGATTAAGCAGTGTCACAAAAAACATAAACCAGCCCTTGTCAACATTCGCCGGAACATTAGCGGTATAATTGATAGAAAATGACTCATCGCACATTCCGAAAATCAGATAAAGCTTTTTCTTTCCAGTCCCCCTGTACTTATCCAACATGGAAATTCCATAAAACAAATGCCGGGCATTGACCATTAACGTCAAAAAAAGAGCATTCATAGGGTTGAACGCACCAAGTAAAAAATTCGCTGCAACAAACTCCATTGAGCCCGCAAATATCATAAAACTCATGATGATTGGATAGATTGCGCTAAATCCCAAAGAATGCATAAAGATTCCATAAGCTATCCCCAAAAATAAAAACCCCGCAAAAATCGGAATGGTATATGGGAATGCAGAACGAAATGCAGCCCATATTTGACTTCTCTTATTCATATGAGTGTTTATAGCAGGAGAGCTTAAATGTAACGATTCTTTATTTTTATTCAAATCAACAACCTCCTACATTTCATCAATTGGCACACTGACAGTTCTTTTTTCTGTACTCATGACTATGCTTGTGTCAACTCCACTAATAGCAGGATTCTGCATTAATGAATCAATGATAAAATTCCGATAACTCTCCATGTCCTTCGCCACAATCTTAAGCATATAGTCATGGCTTCCTGTAAGTGTGTAGCATTCTTGAACCTGTGGGAATTTGTTTATATCCTCTAAAAATGAATGAATTGTCTCCCTATTTAAGGGTGATAAGTTGATGAGAGCTAGTGCTGTGACTTCGATTCCAAGTTTTTTCTCATCAACAATAGTCGTAAACTTTTTAATTATACCTGCTTCTACTAGGTTCTTTGTTCTTGCAAGGCAAGCTGATGGTGAAAGCCCAATTTTCTTAGATAAATTTAAATTTGATATTGAAGCATCTTCCTGCAATTCTCTTAAGA